>JALYJR010000036.1 GCA_030775165.1 bacterium
ACTGTGAGTCCACCATAAAAACCCGCATGCTGACTTCATCGACTTTGGCCTTGATTATACCCTTGACGGTGACTTCTCGTTCGACTCCGTGGACATTTATCCGAATCTTGGTACCGGGCGCGACATCCCGAAGGGTGGAAAATCCCGGAGAATCTATCGGCAAGTATTTTTGAGTAAGGTACGCACCTAAAAGCACCTGATCGTAATCCGTAGGCACCAAATATTCACCCTCGACTACAAATTTTGAAAGGCCGGTCACGCTTTCTTCCGCCACAGGGTCTATACCGGTTACGGAAGCTGCGGCGGTGTTTGCCTTTTCTTTATCATTGGTGCGCGTTTTGTAGTTTGCTTCGAGCGTACCTCCTTCCAAATACCTGGCAGTGTAAGCTTCTACGTCCGGCAAGGTTTGCACTATGCGTATTATCTCCGGGCTATTTTCGATGTAGGTCTTGTTGTTTAGGGTAGAAATAATGACGTCGCTCGTGTAATGCGAACGTACCGCGACTATGGCGCCCTGTATGAGGCCCACTAAAATACCGCTTACCACTACCAAATTCAAAAAAGTAAAGAACATCACAAAAATAATCAGTATGGTGGTCCAAAGACTCGAGCGGCGAATTTGCCTCTTGGCGAGAAAAAATCCGATTCTTATATCAAGTAAGGAAACCATAATTATTGGGCAGACGCGGCAGCGGGACTAAGGATTATTTCATCCCCCGCTTCAAGGCCGGAAATTATTTCCACCTGCCCGAGAGAAGAAACCTCTCCCAGCACTACTTCCCTTTTTTCTATCGCATTGTCACGCTTGACCTGTACATAATTTTTGCCTTCTTCCTCAAACACCACGCCGCCGGGCACCGCTATGGCGTTGGGCTTGGTAAATATTATTACGGAAACATTCGCGGTCATGCCCGCCTTGATACGCTCGTCCTTTTCAGGAAATTGCAAAACTACTTTGTAGGTGGACACACCGTCACGGACAGTCTCCGCCGGATCTATGGAGATAACCGTAGCGGAAAAAGGTTCTTTTTCGCCGTAAGCATCCAAAGTTACTTCCGCCTCGTGTCCCAGCTCAATTACGGCAATGTTTACTTCGGGCACAAAACTCTCTATCTGAAAAGTACCGGTGCCAATCATGGACACCACCGCTTCGTTTTGGGAAGCTGTTTCGCCCGGCTCTTTATCCACATTGGTTATCAAGCCGTCAAAAGGGGCATAAATCGTGCTCTTTCTAATTTCGGCCCTTATCTTATCTATCTCTGCCTGCGCGACCGAAGATATACCGTCGTTCTTTTCGGTCAGTAATTTTTGGTATTCAAATTCCGCATTTTTTATTGCGAGGTCACGCGCTTTTTTGGCTTCGTTGTACGCGTTATAGTTATCGAGATAAGATGCGCCCGATTTATTTGGTATCTCGAGGCGCCATAGGGTATCCGTGTACAATTCAATATCCTCCGTAAATGATATGTACAGACCTCGCGTGCCGAAAGGCGTCGGTCCTTCTTCATTTATTTCTCGCTTGGTTTTCTCTAGGTCGAAAGTATAGATATCGATTTCGGATGCAGTCACACTATCTTTGGATATCCCCACTCGGTACGCACCTTCGGCGCCATCATAAATTCCGCTAATTTCCGGAGTTGTCACGGTGTAAACCGATGAATTGGCCACAAGCTTGAGGTCTTCCGTCAAAAGCGCCCGGTAGGCACTCTCGACTTTTGTGTTTTCCTGCGTGGTCACTCTGTCGATATTTTCCTTTGCGTCTTCCAAGCTGATGCCGGATGTCTCCGAATCTATTTGTTTTATTTTCAAATCCGCCAGAAGGTCACCTATCTCAAGCTGAGCCAGCATCGCTCCGGAGCGGACGCTGTCCCCGCTCTCGACTGCGATACGGCCGATGCGCCCCGAAGCCGCAAAACCCAAGTCCGCTTCGCTCGCAGTAATGACCTTACCGGAAACCGAAACTTGATTTATAAAATCCGCCCGGTTCACGATTATGGTGGCTTGTTTACTGTCGTTCTTTCCGAGAAAAAACATACCGCCTAGTAGCAAAACCACAATGGGTACTCCCAAATAAACTGACTTCCGCTTTAAGATTGACGAGATTTTATTCATGCAGATTATTTTACAATTTTTTAATTATTTTTGCCAACGCGTCGCTTAATTTTTTCACCGACGCGTCATCGTAAAGTGTCAGGGTAAAAACCTCCTTTCTGATTTTTTTAAACTCCGCCACTTTCTTCATTATGGTTTTGGAATCTTTGGCTGCGTCGGTTTTACTTAAAATAATTATTTCTTTTTTGCTGGCCAACCCTTCGTCCCCCAATTTCAATTTTTTATCATATTTTTCGAGTTCTTTACGGATTTCTTTGTATCGCTTCATCATATTGTCATTTTCAAAGGACACCAGATGCGCGAGTATTTTCGTACGTTTGACGTGGCGCAAAAACTTCACCCCCAAGCCCTTGCCGGCAGACGCGCCCTCTATGAGCCCGGGGATATCTGCCAAAATGTAGCCGTAAAAATCGCCCAAGTTCGGATCGAGAGTGGTAAATTCGTAATCCCCGACTTTGGCTCCGGCGTTAGTCAAAGAATTCAAAAGGGAGGTCTTGCCGGCGTTTGGCAACCCGATGAATCCCAAATCCGCGAAAAGCTCGAGCTCTACGTGAAAATCACCCTGCTCGCCTTCTTGTCCGGGACGCCAATCCCGAGGAGTAGTATTGGTGGAACTTTTAAAATGCTCGTTGCCAAATCCTCCGCGGCCGCCTTTCAATATCATTATCTTCTGCCCCGGCTCCGACAGTTCCCATGTTTCTTCCGTTTCCAAATTTTTGACTATGGCGCCCACCGGCAGCTTGAGAACAAAGTCCTCGCCGTTTTTACCATGCAAACTCTTGTTCCCGCCGTCCTCCCCGCGCGACGCTTTAAATTGTTTTTTTGCTTTATATTTGGAAAGAATGTGGATGTCTCGCACTGCTTCCACGAAAAAATCTCCACCACGGCCACCGTCACCCCCGGCAGGCCCGCCTTTGGGAATAAATTTTTCCTGCCGCCAGCGCACCACTCCATCGCCGCCGCGACCCGCCTCCGCCTTTATTTTTATTTCGTCAATAAATGCCATAATTTTTTATAATTCCGCCGCGATTTGCGCGAGCTTTACCGCACCTTCCTTTGTTTTTGCTGCCGCGGTAAAGAGAGCCCGGTGACAAAAGACCGCATCCGGCACGCCGGAAACTTTCGCTAGCTCGGCATCTTGCAGACCGCCCCAGCTTGCAGGTAAATTTTTCCGACTCTCGAAACTCTTTGGGCTCTTGCGCACCGCTTTTACCCCCCAATCGCCCATTTTGCGCGGATAAACGACATACAAAGGCTCGGGGAAATTTATCAGAGTGTGTTCAAACGGATAACTCTTGTCGAGCACTATAATACTTTTATTTGTCGCTTGTTCGTACGCGGCTATTACCTCGGCCTCGGCCTCGGCCATATGCGCGGCTTGAATAATCTCCCTCTTCCAAATATTTTTTGCAAGCGCAACGCACTCTAAAAATACATCGTCGATATGAAGCTCGGCTTCTTTCCATGTCGGCATCATGGCGAAGAAAATATTTTGTACATAATAGGGCGCGACCTCATGACGGCTTTCCACCAGGTCCTGCCCGTTATCCCAAGCGTCTACCGGCGCACATAACCGTTTTTCGAGAATTTTCGCGGCCTTTTCACTGCCGGCTATTTCCACGCCAAACTTCTTCCAAACCAGCCCCAGCGAAGAATATTCGATGCCGTACGGATTTTTCCCCGCACCTTCTTTCTGATGATGGTCGAAAAGATTTTTTTCTTCGTTATAAATTCCCCCAACGTCAAAAACATAATCCCCCGTCTTTATTACTTCCATATCGCGCGTACGTATTATTTCGAAATCCTGCCCTTTGGCCTCCAGATAGATAGAGAGCGCGGCCGCAGCAAAAATGTCGTCCGCGTGAAAGGACCCGTTATGCGTTATTAACTTTTTGCTTGATTTTTCCTTGTCCATATTTAAAAAAGTGAATCCACCGCTTCTTTGACCACCGTACCATCCGCCTTGCCCTTGAGTTCCTTCATGAGAGCGGACATGAGCATGCCCTTTTTTGCGACGTCGGTAATGCCGAGCTCTTCTTTTTTGGCTCGAGCTATTTTTTCCACCTCGCTTTTCTCCATCAATTTGGGCAGATAAGTCTCCAGTATTTTAAGCTGAGCCTCTTCTACTTTCACCAAATCTTCCCGGTTGCCCTTTGTGAATTGCTCTATGGAGTCCTTTCGCTGCTTGGACATTTTTGTGATTACAGCCAGAGCTTCTTCGTCTCCGAGTACCTCATTGGGCTTCTTGCCCTTTGCGACGAGGTCATTTGTAAAAGCCGAAAGCATGCCCCGATATGTCTCGAGAGAAACGCTATCTTTCGCCATCATCGCTTCTTTTATTTTGTTTTTTATTTCGTCGTGAATCATAGATTTAAGGGAAATGTATTATTTATGGGGTCTTTCGCAGGGCGTCGGCCCGAGAATGACCAAATTTTCAGTAGAAAATTATGCGACCCTGGAAATAATATATTTCCGTTTTCATTCTAACAAATTAATGCTAAAATAGCACTATGAACAAACTTGTATTTTTCGACACGGAAACCACGGGCAACGAACAAAAAGACTTTCTGGTGCAAATTGCCTTCAAGCACGAAGGCGAGATTTTTTCCGGTCTTTATAAGCCGGAAATAAAAATACCTCCGGAGGCTTCGGCGGTGCACCACATTACAAACAAAATGGTCGCTGACAAGCCGACTTTCAAGGAAAGCACCGACCAGCCGATAATCAAAAAACTTTTTGAAGCCGAGGATTCCATCGTCGTCGCGCACAACGCGCCGTTTGACCTCATGATAATCGAAAAAGAAGATATCAAACCCCAAAAATTTATCTGCACCCTGCGCGTAGCCCGCGAGCTGGATGCCGAAGGCAAGATTGCCCGCTACAACCTGCAGTACCTGCGCTACCTCCTAGACCTAGATGTGGAAGCCACGGCGCACGACGCCTTGGGCGACGTGCTGGTCCTGGAAAAACTTTTCGAGCGGCTCAAAAATAAAATAATTGCAGAGGAAAAATTATCCGAAGAAGAGGCCTTAGTGAAAATGGTGGAAATTTCTTCGCACCCTTCCCTCTTCCGGACCATCACTTTCGGCAAACATAATGGCAAAAAAATCGAAGACGTGGCAAAAACCGACCGCGGGTACTTGGAATGGCTGCTTGCTCAGAAGCTCGAAAGCGGACAAATGGAGGAAGACTGGATATATACTCTACAGCACCACTTGAAAAAATAGGAATTATATGCATAATACATAAGAATCACCGGAGTTCAATCTGGCGCCAAGGCGCTGTGGGGGAGATCGCAGAAAGAATGTGCGATACGCGAGATCAACTTGGGTTGTACAGTAACGTGTTCGTGAAGTTTTACACGGATGATGGTTGGACTGTAGCAGTTGTGCTGCCAAATCCCGACGAGAATCCAATACTAGGGCTCTTAGTGCCTTCCTATCTGAGCTTGGCTAGGCCGGAGGCGCTAAAGCAATATCTGCAAAATATCTATCTGCACCGCACCTGCTGCCGAGTTCTAGCCGTTCCACACGAAGACCATCTCTTCTACGTCCACTGCGAAGAAGAATAAGTCAATCATTGCCACCGAACACGAAGGGCCGCCCCTCGTATCGGTGGCTTCTTCTTTTTATGCTAAAATATATTCATGGAAAACGCGGCGGGAATAATCATAGGGCTGGCTATTGGAGGCATTTTCGCCTATTTTGTTTTTAATAAAAAGAAAGAAGAAAGGAAAGAAGATAATTCTCCGCTTCTAATGCTTCAGCAGCAGATGGCAGAACTGACTCGCGAGGTCAACAAAAGTCTCATCGATGTCGCCCGCGAGCAGACTAAAACCAACGAAGCCACCCGGCAATTCATAACCATTGCGGACAAACTGGGCGACCTCGAAAAAACTCTCAAGCATCAGAAACAGCGCGGCAACTGGGGCGAGGCGTCGCTTGAGCTTATACTTTCTAACACTCTGGCTCCGGGGCAATTTAAAATGCAGTATGAATTTAAGAATAGAGAAGTGGTAGACGCGGTAATAATTACCAAAGAAGGCATCATTCCCATCGACGCAAAATTTTCATTGGACAACTACGACCGAGTGGTGCACGCCATAGATGACAGGCAGCGCGAAGAACTAGAAAAGGAATTCAAGTCCGACTTAAAAAAACGAATTGACGAGACCGCAAAATATGTCCGCCCCGAGGAAGGCACCCTGCCCTTCGCTTTTATGTATATTCCCGCGGAAGCAATTTATTACGATTTACTTGTGAACGAAGTCGGCTCCATAAAAGTAAACACGCGCAACCTTATCGATTACGCGTACAACGACAAAAAAGTCATCGTCATCTCCCCGACCACGTTTATGGCCTACCTCCAGTCCGTGCTGTACGGTTTCAAAGCGTTTAAAATTGAGGAGTCCGCGAAAGAAATAATCAAAAAAGTGGAGGACTTGGGCAAGCATCTGAAATCATACGATGATTACCACACAAAACTCGGCAACGCTTTGGGCACTGTCGTGAACCACTACAACGCCTCAAATAAAGAATTGAAAAAAATAGATAAGGATGTATTAAGAATTTCAGGCGCTTCGCCGGAGATAGCTCTGCTTGAAGTCGAAAGGCCAAAAATAGAAGACTAGGTATTTTGGTAATTTTCTCCACGTTTATTCGGCTACTTAATGTGTGCAAGGGTCGTTTATAAACCAAACGAATAAATTATATGTGGCAAAAATGGATAAATCTGGTTTTGGGATTGTGGATAATATTGTCCGCAAATCTCGGCTTGAGTGCTTCGCAAATGATCACAAACTTAACAATTAGCGGAATAATAATCTCGGCACTGGCTGTCTGGAGCAT
>JALYJR010000037.1 GCA_030775165.1 bacterium
GATATGGGTCGTGCAAATCTCGTTCGTAATCAGGGTTTAGAAAAATTTCCGCTTTTTCTTCGTCGATTATGCCCCTTTTCTCCAGTAGTCGCCCCATGAGTTCTCCGTATTTTTGCATATATGATAGAATTATAACATGGAACAAGAGTGTATTTTCTGTAAAATCGTAAAGGGCGAAATACCCGCCATAAAGGTCTATGAGGATGAAAATTTTCTGGCGTTTTTGGATATCCGGCCGATGGGTCCAGGGCACACTCAGGTCATACCAAAGAAACACTACCGCTTTGTCTGGGACCTGCCTGCGCAGGCAGGCGTGCCGGGAAACACAGGAGAATACTTTCAAGTGGTCCAAAAAATAGCCCTAGCCCAAAAGAAAGCCTTTAATGCCGACATGGTGCGGAGCCAAATTTATGGCGAGGAAGTCCCGCACGCGCATATATGGGTCTGGCCGGAAACAGTCGGCGACGCAAAAAATCTAACAGGCAATGCGGAGAAAATTATTCAAGCGCTTTGATGCCCGGCAATGTGCCGTTTGCGAGAAAATCAAGCGCCGCGCCCCCTCCCGTGGAAATAAAAGAGAATTTTTTATCCATTTTCATTTTAGATATCAAGGCCACCGTGTCGCCGCCTCCGATAATGCTCTCCCCTCCCGCGGCGCCGACCAGTTTCAGTATCTTTTGAGTGGATTTGTCGCCCTTGGCTTCATATTTACCGAGTGGGCCGTTCCACAAAACTAATTTTGATTTTTTGATTATGGGAACAAGGTTTTGCACAGACTCCTCCCCGATATCTAAAATTATTTCATCTTTGCCGACTTTGTTGGATTTTTTATTTATCAACTTATTCCCCGATTTTACCACCACGTCATCCGGCAAAATAAGTTTCTTGTTTTTCAAAATAGAATCGATGCCATAATTTGTATCGCTCACCAGGGACTGGCCTACTTCGTATCCTTTCGCTTTTAGAAAATCATGCGCCAGCGCCCCGCCCACAAAAACATGGTCAGCCAGCTTGAGGTACTTTTTGATAAGCGGCATTTTGGTAGAAAATTTTGCTCCACCTAAAATGAAGAGGAACGGGTGTTTTGGTTTTTTAAATGCGTGCGATAAATTCTTGACTTCCTCTTCAAGCTGCAAGCCCGCGTACGCAGGCATCAATTTTGGCAAAAGAACTAGAGAAGCATCGGTCCGGTGCGAAACCGAAAACGCGTCGTTCACATATACATCCGCGAGTTTTGCCAATTCCAGGGCAAAAATTTTGTTGCATTCTTTTTCGCCTTTATTGTTTCTCAAGTTTTCCAATAAAATCACCTGGCCTCCTTTGAAATCCGAGACCGCCTTGGTGACATTGGGGCCTATTATTTCAGGTAAGAACTTGACCTTAATAAATTTATTTAATGCCTTTGCGACCGGCAAGAGGCTTTCGCCTCCTTTCCCTAAATGGGTTATCAGAACGATTTTTGCTTTCTTTTTTCGCAAATATTTTATCGTGGGCAATGCTTTGGCAATCCTAAAACTGTCTTCGACGCTGCCGTTCTTGATGGGAACATTGAAATCCACCCGCACGATAACCGTTTTGCCTTTTAGGTTTTTTATTTGGCGGATATTTCGCATATTTTTACTATCTTGGAAAATTTTTCCGGATTTAAGCTCGCCTTGCCCACCAAAAGTCCGTCTACGCCCCCGCGAACTATAAATCCTTCCGCCTCGCGATCGTTTACCGACCCGCCATAAATAATATTGACCCGGGTCGCTTCCCTGCCAAATTTATCGGAGAGAACTTTGCGTATGAAAATTGCCATCTCGCTCGAATCTTCCGGAGTGGCGTCCCGCCGGCCGGGAGTGCTGGAAATCGCCCAAACCGGTTCGTAAGCAACAGTAATATTTTTTATTGAATTTTTAGAAACACCTTGGAATCCGGCGTCCAGCTGCTCTTTGACCACATTAAAATAGCCGTGTTCTTCGTCTCGCACAGTCTCGCCCACGCAAAATATCGGCCGGAGTCCGGAAGAAAGAGCGCTTTTTAGCTTCTTGTTAATGTCCATGTCCGTTTCTCCGCGAACGCGCCGTTCGGAATGTCCTAAAATAACGTATCGCACGCCCGACAGATACAACATCTCGCTCGAAACTTCGCCGGTGAAAGCGCCAGTGTCGCCCAAAAAAGCGTTTTGAGCCCCTAGTATGATCTTTCGTGAAAGTTTTTTTAATGCATCAATATAAATAACCGGCGGACAGACAACCACTTCTGTTTTTCTAAGAGAAGGTGTATTGTTCGCAACCCCTTTCCACAATTTTTCCGCTTCTTTTACCGTGAGCGGATTCATTTTCCAATTAGCTACGATAATTTTCTTATTCCGCATACCATAGAGTATAACACGAGCTATTCTACTTCTTTCCATGAACTTATTCCCCAACCGCCCGACGGCCCGTTGACGAAATTCGAATTTACCAAACCGCTGTCATAGGTAATCACAACATTGTTGCTTAAATGAATGTATTTCCCGTTTAAAGCTTTGGCGCCGGCATTATTGCTCAAATTAACTGTGCCGTTGGCGGCATACAGTATAACGGCCCCTCCGTTGTTTGATAATGTTATAGCCGAAGCGGAGGAGGAAGTAGAAAGGACCATAAGGTAACTGCCGGAAGTACCGGAACCGTTGAATGCCGCATTGTTTCCTATATTGACAGTGCCATCTACTACTATCACGCCCTCCGAGGTCCCATAACTAGGGGAAAGCCTGACAGTAACGTTATTGCTGATATCCATATTGCCCTGTACCCACAGGGTACCGTTAACAGTCAAATTAGCGTTGTTGTTAACGGTAAAATTACCTGTCACTTTTTTCGGCCCCAGAGAACCGGAAGCGCTATTTAAAACATAGTTTCCGGAATGGGTGCCTCCTGCCTCCGCTTCAGCTTTCCAATCTAAAATGTTTTGGTCGGAAATCGGCATAGCTATCTGCGTCGGATCCGGAAGGGTGGTGTTGCATGCTTTATTATTGCCGCTGCCGGTTTGGCAGAAATTTGTGCCGGCGATGGTGGAATTATTGATGGTGTGCGCATAGGCGTTGCCTACCCCGCCGGTACCAACTGTTATGCCGCTAATAAGCCCGGTCAAGCCACCAAGATAAAGTTTAAAAAATCCGTCCAGGCCGGAAGGCGACGTATTGTTCCAGGTTCCACCTTGCTGCCCGATTTTACCCCCACCGTTCGCGTATCCATTGCTATTCCCGCCAATCTGATAATATCGTGTCGCATTCGTAGCTCCGTCTATGACAATCCAGTAGGTAGTGCCTTCTGTTAATTCTACATTGGGAGAGACGGGAACACTTACCCACCCCTCCGGCGGAGGATACGTAGTAGACACAAGAGAAGCTGCCAAGGACCCCGAGGCAAGGGTGGTTGTACCCGGGTTTCCTCCTGAATTTGAAACAATTCTCACGGTTAAATTTCCCGGTGTACTTATTTTTCTAATATATAATTCCACTTTATTCACTACTCCGGTAGTACTCACCTGAAAACTTTGCGCAAAATCTTGGGTGCCGTTCGCATTTCCAAAATTAAGGTTATAAGCGGGTGTGCCGGAGCCATTTGTTTGATTTGCCGCCAAAGCCGAAGAGTTTGCGGATAAAGCAGTGCCTGTAATCGCCCCGGAGCCGGTAATATTGCCGTTAGAATACACGCTCCCATTGACCACGGAATTATTATCCATAATAAAGCCCCCTGCCCCGGACTGTACTCCGTAACTGAAAGAAATTCCCGTACCCGGATTCAGTACCAGTTCGTTTTTCCGCTGCCTAGAATCAACATCCCCGAGAGAAGAAATAATTTTTTCGTTATAGCCAGAATCCGCGATAGTTGTTGATGCTGTCGCACTGCCTAATGTCAAAAGCACGGGAGAGGCGGCGGGGAGGGCATTTTTAAGCCGATAATAAGCGTCCTCCAATCCCGTTTCAGACAACAGCTGGCTTTGTTTGGATTGCATTGAGTTGTGTGCGTTACGTAGTACGCGCACCGTCGGTGACACCAGGCCGGAAATAATTGCGAGCATGATGAATAGGAAAAACACGACAGATATCAGCATCGCCGCGCCGCCATTCTTTTTTGTTTTAAAATCTTTTTTTACCATATCAGTAATTTCCCCTTAGAACTATGGTGTCGTAAAAATCAAAGGTCCTACCCAGTTTGTCATTGGCAACTCCAAGCGTAATATGAACTTTTACCGCCTTGCCCGCGGCCGTGGTGATTTGAGTAAAGGACAAACCGCTAACGGCTATATTGGGTGCATTTAAATTCCCGGTGAGATTGTCATTTTCCAAAAACTCTACGTTTGCGCCGTCTAGAAGAAACTCCACTGTTTTCGGCTGGCTGCCCGCGTCCGTGGTGCTAAGCTTAAGGTTATCGGCGCTTATGAGAATAATGTCCTCCGCGCCACGAACCTCTCTCGCCACACGCTCCATAATACCGGCACTTTCTGCGAGCTTGGCACTGATAGCGGTTTCCCGGAAAGAACTCGTTATGGTTATCATCGCACTGGTAACCGCAAGCGACATCGCCGCAAAGAAAGAAACGTAAAACAAAGCCTCCAAGAGCGCATAGCCGCCGCGCATTGTTTTAGAAACATTTTTCCTCTTTATGGTCATGTTGATGAAAAAATATCAAAGATATAAAATTGAAGATTTTTTGTGACTAAAGTACCCCCTTCTTGCCAAGACACTGAAACCGTTACGAGCTTCCCTCCTTCATCTGCAGCACCGGAACTGTCGATATCTCCTGTCACGGCATCCCGCATAACATCCTCAACCGAAACCTTACGGGTAAAAATACCCACAGAGTCGGGGGTTTCCGACAATGTCCACGTCCCGCCTGAAAAAACGGGGAAATAATCGGTGTCGGTTTCAAGTAAAGAGATATTTTCCCAGTCGTTATCTCGGAGTATTCGCACCGCTTCCGCCGCCTCTTCCGCGAGAAACGCCGCCTGCTCGGCATGAAATGCCTGCCGGGAGATTTGCACCGCTTTTTCTGAAACGGCCATTCCTGAAAGTATGGCTGCGGTGATGATGGACACCGCCACCAAAACTTCTACCATCATGAACCCTTTCTTTTGTGTGAATGTGTTCTTCATTTAGTATTATTGTACGCTCGCAGAACCGGTCGCAGTGATGGAAATAATTTTAGAATATGACGGCGAGGACACCGTTACGGTTCCCGACGCACTCGGACTTCCCAGCAGTCGGTTAAAATAAAATTCTCCGGAGCTGCCACTCACTCCGCCCAAAGCAACATTGGAAACAGCGGCGGGAGAGACTATTCTTATAGTGTCGTTGTCCAGGTCACCGACGGAAAAACTGGTGCCTTTAAAAATTATAACCTCATTCGCGGTAAAAAAGAGCCCGTACGACGACGAATCCACGGACGCCAACGTCTTCCCGCGCGCTTGGCTAATGCCGGCCAATATTTCCACGACTGCGCTGTCGAGCGTTGCCCTCTCCCGGCTTTTGGAGAACTGCGGAAGTACAACCGCAAAAATGACGCCCAATATGGCAAACACCGCCAAAAGCTCGATGACACTTATGCCCCGTCTGCAAAAGCTAGGCTTTAAGCATTGCAGGCAGATTTTTTTAAAAAAAATGTTTGAAATGATATCAAAATTATACCATATTCGATTATAAATTATTAAAAGCAGGGATAAAAAATGCAGAGTTTCAAAGTATCAAAATGAAAAGCCGCTTCCTCAGGTCGGCTTTTCGGGCACGAACGAATTGGAAACGGCTTGATGAGAGAGACAAAGCTACTGTCGCTATCGCGGAGAGAAGACTCGAAGCCCGTGACGGCCATCCCACGCAAATTCGTTCGAAAGCTCGTCCAGGCCGGCGTGGAGGCTGCCCTCGTCGAGCACGAGCACGAACGCAACGAAAACGTTGTGGAGGTCTTCGGCCACTGGCTCATCGTTCTTGGTGAGAACAAAGAAGTTGGCGCAGGCCTCTCCGCGGAGCTGGTGCTTGTTGTCGCGGCAGATCGCGAGGAACTGGCTGCCGAGCATCCGGCGTTTCTCGAGCACTTCCGCAGTGTTGCCGAGGAAGTCCGTGAACTTGCCGCCAAGAATGAGCTTTTTGACCCAGAAGTCTGCTGCGGGCGCGACACCAGAGAACACGACGCCCCAGTTCTCGAAATCCGGGTCGAAGTAAGCGCGGAACACCTTGCTTGCTGTCGCGTGTGTGTCTTTGCCCTTGACCGCCCCGACCACGAACCAGTGAATCTTACCGAGGTAGGTTTTCACCTGCTCCGCCTTCTCCGCAACAGCCGTCCAGCACGGCTCCTTGCGGAGGAACTTCTTGAACTCGCTGAACCAGTCGGGGCTCAGCGTTTTGGTGAGGAGGTCATCCAGCAGCCCGAGCATTTCGTCGGACAAATCGAGAAGCCTCCGCATCAACCCTCCGAGCATATTTTTTCTGAACATGGTCGGTTCTCCTTATGTTTACTAGGCAACGTGATTGTCGCCATAGCTTCCAACTTACAAAATTTTATAAGCTAAAAGCTATGGCGAGGTTCGCAAGTTTTAAAGAACGAGATAACCTTTATATTATATCATACTTGAACTAAAAAAGCAAGTAAAAATCGCTAAAACTGTTATTTTACAAGGGTAAAAATCTTAATAAGTCTAGCCTATCTCTCCAAGTACGGAATACAGCGGCGAAATCATGGAAATCGCGAAAAATCCCACTCCCGCCCCGATAAAAATCATAAGCACTGGTTCGATTATAGTGGAAAGATTTTTTGTCTTGTTCTCTATCTCGGCCTCGTAAAAAATAGCAATTTCTTTTAGCATGTCCGACAACTTTCCGGTTTCTTCCCCTACTTCGACCATCTCCGACATCATGACTGGATATAGTTTAACATTGTCCACGAAGATTTTGGAAAACGGGGAGCCTTTTTCGACCGCGACTTTTACATCCTGCAAAACATTTTTATAATAAATATTTTGCACCACATCTTGAGTTATTTCCACCGCCCGGATTATGGACACGCCCGAAGACAGGAGCGAGGACATAGTTCGGGCGGTTCGGGCGGTATTGAGTTCCCGCGCCAAAGTGCCTACTACAGGCAGCCGCAAAACCGCAAAATCCATAAAGCGGGCCGTGCCTTTCGCCCGAAAAAGCGCGAAAATACCGAAACTCGCGGCAAGTATAATGACAAAACTGAGAAGAAGATGGTTGGAAAAGAAATTGCCCAGAGCCACGATAAATTGGGTAGACGCGGGCAAGTCCACTCCGAGCTCTTCGAACGTGCCGGCGAGCGTCGGCACCACGAAAGCAAACATGAGCACCCCTATGACTACCATGGCTCCCAATATTACCCCAGGGTAAATGAGAGCCCCGTGTATTTTTTTAGTGAGCGCGTGCGCCTTTTCCAAATTCTCCCCGATGTCCAAAAGCGCGCCGGACAGATTGCCGGATTCTTCGCCGGCGCGAACCATGGAAGTGAAAAGTTTAGAAAATACGTCCGGATATTTTTCCAGAGCGGAAGAAAAGGTCGCTCCCGAATCTATCTCATGCAATATAGCGGCGACTATTTTTTGAAGTTCCTTGTTTTGCGTTTGTTTTGAAATTACGGAAAGACCGCGCGAGAGCGGCAGCCCGGCTTTTATCATGCCGCTTAAGTTTTTTGTAAAAATTATCTGCTCCGCTATTTTAACTTTGCCGAAAATGGAGGGCAGAGTGCCATATTTCTCCATAAAGTTTTCTTTTTTTTCTTCCACGGACACCGGATTAAACCCGCGAGAACGCAGTTCGTGCGCCGCTGAAAAACGGTCCGCGGATTCCAAGACACCTTCCGATATTTCCCCGGTATTCGATTTTGCGCTGTAAGAAAAAAGCATTTATTTGACGCCCTGCGAAAAAAATTTACTCCGAAACCACGCGGAAAACTTCTTCGAGCGTGGTAGTGCCCAGAACAGACTGAAAAACCCCGTCCTCAATCATGGTCATCATGCCTTCCACTTTCGCCTGCTCTTCCAGTTGGTCCTGCGAAGCTCCTTTAACAATCATGTCCCGTATGGCGGAGCTCACCTTTAGCACTTCGTGCATTCCGCTCCGGCTCTGATAACCGTCTTCAAATTCGCTAGTAGGCACGGGCTTGTAAAACGGCACTTTATCCCAACCTTCGTCCGGACCGACAATCTTTTCTTCTTTCAGAAACCCGAGCATCCGTTCCAGATTTACCATTTTGCCCAAATTTTTGAGTTCTGCCGGAGAAAGAAAATATTTTTGTTTGGAAGGGGTCAACCGACGTACCAGACGCTGGGCAATAATGGTTTTGACCGTAGCTGTGATGAGAAACGGCTCGACGCCCATGTCGATCATACGGGGAATGGCGCCCGCCGCGGAATTTGTATGGATAGTGGACAAGACCAAGTGCCCCGTAAGCGAAGCATTTATCGCAAGGCCAGCGGTTTCTTTATCGCGAATCTCGCCGACCATGATTATGTCCGGGTCCTGGCGAAGCAGGGAGCGCAAACCGTTTGCAAAAGTGAGGCCGATTTCAGGCTTGACCTGCGTCTGGTTTACGCGAGGCATCTGGTATTCTATCGGGTCTTCGACGGTGGAAATATTTACCTCCGGCTTGTTCAGTATCTCGAGCATGGTATAGAGAGTGGTAGTTTTTCCGCTGCCCGTAGGCCCCGTGGCGAGCACCATGCCTGTCTTTTGTTTGAGTGAGCCGTAGATACGTTCCAATCCTTCGCCATGAAAACCGAGAGTCTCCAACGAAAACCCTTTGGCATTTTCTTTGAGTATTCGCATGACTGTTTTTTCGCCAAAGAAAATCGGCAAGGTGGATACCCGGAAAGATATCTTGTCTCCGTCCTGCTCTATCTTAAACCGGCCGTCTTGAGGCAGGCGTTTCTCATCGAGTTTCAAATTAGCAAGAACTTTGATGCGCGCAGTTATACCGGAGGCTGCGTTCTTTTCGAGCACCATCGCGTCGTGCAAGAGGCCGTCGATGCGGTAACGCACCGTCAGCTCGTGCTCTCCCGGTTCAATATGAATATCGGAGGCGTTCTGGAGAATCGCATGAAAAATCAAAGAGTCGACAATTTTCACCACCGGCAAATCCTCCGCCATCTGCTTGAGTTCCTCCGCGGATTTTTCTTCCGCTTTTTCATTTTCTTTGCCGAAGGCTTTTAAACTGCTCGCCTCTTTCTGAATTATGTCCTGAAATTCCGTTTTCAAACTCTGGCGGTACTGAATGAGCACCGCCTTTATAGAATTGCCGTCCGTAAGGCGCGGCAAAATTTTGAAACCGGAACGTTTTTTTATGAAATCTATAACCGGTAAGTCATCCACATCCATCATCGCAACTTCGAGGCTATCCTTGTCCTTCTTGTACGCCACGATGTTGGAATTGCGGGCAATGGGCTCCGGAATAAGCGACAATATGGAAAAATCTATTTTGGTCTGAGAGAGGTCCACGAAGGGTATGCCCAAAACAAAGGCTTCCATGCGCTTCAGGTCGGTCTCGGTAATTTTTCCTTCCGAGAGCAATACGTTGCTTACCTTTTGTTTTTTTTCTTCTGCTATTTTAAAAACTTCTTCTAGGTCCGATTTTGAAACCAAACCGGAATCTAAAATATATTTCTTAAGCTGGTCTTCGTTTATCTGCATTGGTTAAATTATATCAAAAAATTTGCGCCCGTACCATAAAAACGAAAGTTGCCCCGGCATGTTGTACACGCCGGGGCACTTGGAGCCGATCCTTTAGGCTCAACGAGATGACTTATTGGCTTCTTACGGCGCGAATGAGACTGCGGCACATTCATTGCCGGACACCGTCGCGAATGCGACGGTGTTGCGCATGTACGACAGGAGTCGTCCATTCTCCTGTTGACCGAGAATACCACTCTCGATCTGCGTGCCAGGGTAGAACACCCCCGACATAGCAAGCAGAGGTTGCCACGGGCAATCCTGCCCTGCCGCCACACATTCCACGCCATAGGCCATGAAACCGCGACCGACACCAGGCACGGCTCGGTCAACAGCCCAAACTGGCAAACCTGACGGCACGGGCCAAATTGCCGGTTCGTGTCCCGCCAAGATGAGGGCATGGCCGAGCTCATGGCTCGACACGAACACATGAAACGACGACACGATTGCGTACCCCTTATCGGCCAAGCCGCCGAGTTCGGTGTACCTTCCACCAAAAAACACGACAGCGTCTGCTTTCAACGCCTGCATGAGCGACTTGACGGCGGGAGAGTTCTCCAGCCAGTTCAAGTCCTGGCTCATGTTCGTCTCCTGCTCCTGCCGCGACCCGCCTTTCGACGAGCCATCAATATAGTCGACATGTTCCACGCCGACAATATTGACTCGGTCCATGAGCGCGCCGGTCGTGTTGATAACGGCTGCATTCCAGCCGTTACCGAGGTTGTATCCGGTCGCGACCATCGCGTCGCGCGCCTGGATCCCTTCTCCGAGACGTGCAAGCGCCTGGTCGTTGTACACAATCAGAAGATTGGTCGTCTCGACCTGCTCAGGAGTGCAGGGTTTTGGCTCAGGCGAGGGGTGTCGCACTGCGCGCCGGCGACCCTTCTTCGCCACCGTCGCGGTAACCGAAACCTCGTTCATGATGAGACGCGCGACTTCCGCCTCGTCCCATTCGACAAGATACGTCGTATCTCCGATGGTGCGGAGCGACCGGTGACCCTGAGGGGTCCACAATTCGCCGACAACCGAGCGGCCAGTGACAGTGTAGTACGACTGCCAGTCGGAGCCGTCGACCTTGCCGAAGTTAGAGAAGTTGCCTCCCCCATGTTCTTCGGTCCGAACAGCAAACTGCTGCTGGATGCCATCGACGGTAAACGTGAGACTCGCGACCGACGCGAGCGCCTGGACCCGATATGGGCCCCGCTCGCGAGGCCGAATTGCCTCAAGGTTAACTTCGACGGGCTCGGCACGTAAGATCTCCGAGCCCCACTTCTCTTCTGTCCACGCATGCGACTGCGTGAACAACTCAGCACTCTCAGCGGTGAGCGCCAGACCGAAAACAACAACGAGAAAAATTGCAGTTGAGAATTGTCTTTTCATGGCACCCTCCTCAAGAGTGTCGTTCCTAGGTTGTGTTTCTTGCCCTGACCGAAATCAGGTGTTTATTTTGCTGTTTTACTTAGAAGCCAATGTCGATGAACTGACAGTGAGAACTCTTATATAAAAAGAGCCAGAGTTCCTTTGGATTACATCACAAAAACCCTAAAAAATCAAATTTTTAGGGGATTTCGTGTGTATAACTTAATACAACCTTAACTTCTAAGCTTAATTTTCCTCGAAGATAGGCTTGGGTTTTAATATAGTGCAGGTCGCGGTAGGTTCCCCTCCTGTTCCGACACATTTCCACGTGAAGGCAGAGGTGCTGTTTAGATTATCTTCACTGTTGCCGGTAACACATACAAAGGGAGTGGATGAACATACGCCGGCCTCGCCCTCTGTCTGCGCGGAAACATCGAGAGCAAAGTTTATATCGAAGTTAATCCATGGAGTGCAGTCCGCGCCGTCGCAAGTCAGACCAGAAATATCGTTTGCGGAGGCGGGAGATGTGAAGAGCGGCGTAAAATGAACAGTAAATATTGCGGTGGTAACACCGCCGGCAGAATCAGATACGTTGCACGAATCAAGGCGCACGTACTGTTGCCCGTACACATCGTTAGGCGCCTGGTTCTGAACTACGGCATACCCGCCGACGCCGCTGCAAAGCTGCTTGTTCTGCGCCGTGGGCCACGCGTCGCTCAACCGATACCAGGTAATAAATCCACGATAAGCTCCTGCGTTTCCACCCTGCATGTTTATAAGAGCATATTGATTGTTTAGGGCGCCGCCTCCGCTCTTCCGGTGACTGACTACGGTTATATTGTAATGCGTGCCATCGGTTTTTACGGTGGGGGCGCTTATGGTTACACTATCGACGCCTATGGTCGACGGAATACTGTCTTCCGGGTCATTGTCTTCGGACGCGGTAATGTTGGTCCACGCTCCGCAGTTATTGTTTTCATCCGATTCGGTAATCACTCCTCCGCTCGAAGGAGAGGTTTTATCGGCACAAACTCTCATAGAGAAGGTGCCCGGATCTGCAAAGGTATAAGAGTCTGAAGCGGTTGCCGCCACGCTTCCTGCTAGCGCAGACATTGATTTAGATACAAGGTTTGTTATCGTGCCGCCGCCAGCCGGAGCCGAGGCAGCCTGGAAGAAATACGGGAACGACAAGCCGGTGCTGGCTGAGCCGGCATTTGATATCGTCGCTGAGAAATTTGTGGCTGCCCCTTCGGAAACTGACGCCGGAGAAACACCTCCTGCCACCAAATCTGCCGCAGAAACGACAGTCAAGGAACCAGCCAGAGCGTTTTGCGTGGTGCAGTAATTCGAACCGGGAGGAGGGAGTGTGAACGTATTGCAATACACGGTATGCGTACCTGCTTGGGAAGCCGTACAGGTGTAATTCGCTACCGTACCGGTAAACCCGCCCCAAGTACATCCCGTGGCGCCGGTAAAGTTGGGACTTATAGAATCAAACTGTGCGCCGAAATCGCAGCGGACATTGACTGAACCGTTCACGTTTACGGATGCCGGACTAAAACCGCTGGTGCCGGGCCTAAAGGCCGGAGGAGGCGTGCAACCGCCGCTGGCTACAATAGATGTCCAAGCCCCGCAATTGTTAGTCTCGCCCGCAGTGCCTTCACTGACAGTTCCTGTCATGGACGCGTTGGCATCCGCACAAGCTCGGATATATTTTGTACCTGACGTGAGAAATGTATACGGAGTCGTAACTACTACACTGCCACCGGAAGCACCAATGGTACTTGTGGTATTGACTGTTCGAGTAGCGTTAACCGCATTGTGATCCGCGTCTTCATCGAACTGGAAAAGGTGTGTGATAGTTCCCGATGCTGCCGCCCCGCCATTGTTGGTGATAGTCGCAGAATAAGTAACCGCTGTGTTTGCTGTGGCTGTTGCTGGAGTGATAGTGCCGGCGGTCAGGTCGGGCAGAGGAGCCGCTACTGCGATCGCCGTCCACGCTCCGCAGTTGTTGTTTTCGCCACTGCCTTCGTTCACTGTCCCCACATAAGACGCATTGTTGTCCGCGCAGGCCCGAACATATTTTGTGCCTGATGTGATAAATGTATATGGAGTGGTAACTGCTACGAAACCACCCGAAGCATTGATGGTGTTTGTTGTATTGACTGTTCGGGTAGCGTTCACTCCAGTATGATCAGTATCTTCGTCAAATTGGAAAAGGTGGGTGATCGTTCCTACCGCTGCTGCCATGCCGGTATTGGTGATAGTCGCAGAGTAAGTGGTTGCTGTATTTGCTGTGGCAGTTACGGGGGTTATGGCTCCGGCGGTAAGGTCGGGCAGAGGAGCCGCACAATTGATAGTTTTTGGCGTTGAGCTTATATTGGTCCACACACTGTTACCGGGATTTTGCGCCTGCACTGTTATGGAGTGATTGACCCCTGAAGAAATTATCCCGCTAAGATTAATATAGAACCCGCAAGTACCTCCGGTGCAAACTCCAGCGGTCTGTAGATCTTGGCGGAATGTTCCGGCTGTTCCGGTGGCCACTGAAACTCCGTCACTTAAAATCCTTATATTAAGGTCCAGGCTCAGGTCTGAAGAATAGGCTGCCCAACCGTCGGCACGGCACTGGCTTGCGGGAACACTACCGGCATACTGGTCATGAGTACCTGAGACTGTCCCTACTGTGCTGGTAACGGTTACCGCTCTCCACGCGCTACAGTTGTTATTCTCACTGCCGGGCGAGGTTTCACTAATTACCCCGGTGCTAGTAGCCGAGCTTTTGTCCGCGCATGCTCTCATGTACATTGTGCTGGGAGTACCGGCAGGAAACGTAATTGAATGTTGAGCGGTACCCGAAGCATAAGCGTCCATATTTGACATGTCAGAAGTTATCCGATAATCAACAACTCCGCTTGCGCCAGTAGAAGACGGGGATGTCTGGAACATAACCGGAAACGCAGCTCCGGTAGGAAGACTTCCGTCGTTCGAAATTGTCGAGGAAAAGGATTTTGCCACATTGACAACCGCGGTCGTGGGAGTCGTGAGTCCTGCGGTAAGTTCTTTGTACTTGGACTCAGTGCAGGCAACATTAGCACCGCCACTTGTACTATTACAACTCCATTTAAAATTAGTCGACGTGTCGGTAGTGTCCACGGATGTTCCCCTGGAACAAGCATTGTGCCTGGAACCGCACAGACCATCGAGCACTTTCGGCATGGAGCAGGCAACATTAGCCCCGTTATTTATGCCATTACAGTTCCATTTATACTCAGTACTTGTATCTGTTCCATTCACATATGTTCCGGCATCGCAAGTTTCAGCGGTTGTGGTGGAACAGACTCCGCTGATTGCCCCATCATTTGCCGCAGTCGTCGTAAAAGATGCGACAATCGAATAGCCGGTGCCTGTCGGGTTAGTCGCATAGCCGCGATAAGAATAAGTCGTGCCCGCGCTCAGACCTGTAAAAGATTTAGTGAAGGTTATCGGGACCAAAGAAGGGCTGCCCAACACCTGAGTGCATGTTGAGTTTGGAGAGCCTGTAGAAGGTAGGGCGCTGGAAGCAGTAGCGTAGCAGATACCCACGGATGAGGTCGGTGACGGGCTGCCAGCGTCGGCTAGTGTTGCCCCCAGTGTGGCTGAAGAACTCGTTATATTGGTTGCGGTAGGATTGGTAACCTCGGGAGGTGTATTGTTGGTAGAAAGATTGAATGTGGCAGTAACGGTTTTATCGCCACTCATTGTAACGCCGCAAGAAGTTCCCGAGACAGTATTGCACCCGCTCCAAGAAACAAAAACAGATCCGGTAGCGGCAGTTGCTGACAATGGAACTACTTGGCCGTCGGGATATGATGCGGTACAAATAGAACCGCAATTTATTGCAGGAGAAACGGATGATGAAGTGACCGTTCCGGAACCTGTGCCTGTTTTGGTAACGGTCAGTGTCTTGGAAGCAACTTCTTTATATTGAATCGTAAAAAATATCTCGGTTGGGGTAGGCGGCGGATCGTTCGGCGGCGGCGGAGTTGGCAAAGGGGGTCCCTCCTGCTCATCCTCGCAAACGCCGTCAATTTCACAAGCTACACGGGCTTCTGCTTCCCGCGTAAAGAATTTTAGTATACTGCCAAAAATAGAAGACTTGGGAAGAAAATTCACCTGCTGTTCCATACCGCCCCCGCCACCTCCGCCCCCGCCTATGGAACATTCGGATACACCGCAACTATTTACCGATGCGCAGTTACCGCTAGTGTTGTATGCCAAATGAGGCTGAGTCTGTCCGGATGGACACACTCCCGCCGGTGGAGATGTAGTGCCCAATTGTTGCGATACCGGATTTAGGCCTATGAATTGATATTGTTTCACGCCAATTGTCTCGGTAGCGTCTTGGACATTACTAATACCGTAAACGCCGTACGGCATACGTTCGCAAGTTTTACCCGTACTATTGGAACCGCTACAGCTGGGCGCCCCTGCGGGGCCACTCATCGTCCAGCTCACTGATGGCTTACCGGCTATAAGATTATCATTTATATCAAAGGCCTGAACATTTACGGTAACTTTACCGAGAGGAACAACGGTCGCCACTGTGCGAAGTCGTAGACAGTCGAAATCAAAAGTATTACTATCTGCTACCCACTGACCCGCAAGAGAAGAGCCCAATTGAGCACTGCAGGCTTGGTCGGATGCTTGAATTTCCACACTTGGATTTTGGATGGATGCGCCCGCGGGAGCAGGCCTGGTTTCCAAGTAAACCTGGGTACAGTTGGGGTCAAACGCGTTCGAATCAGTAGCCCAGCCGGTAAAGCCGCCGCCGGTGCTCGCCCAAGGAGAGAACATCTGAGAGCCGGCCTCGCTGCTGCTACAGCCGCTGCTACCGTCAGTAAGCTGAATGCCTACGCGGAAATCAGTGGCTTCCGTGATACCGGAAAGGTTCACTTTAGCGCAGTCGGCGTCATGACCATTGGAATCTATGGCGTACCCCGACCAATCGCTCGCAGTTCCGCTCGCAGTTGCAATCGCAGCCGAACCGGCATTGCTGCCGCAGGAATGATCACTAAGTTGGATACTCAGTGTCGCCGCGGCCGAAACTTTCGGAGCTATTGTAAGTGCAAAACCGAAAGCTAGCACAACCAGGAACCCAAAAAAAACAGAACGTGAAGAAACTTGCATAATAGATTTTTTACTCATTGTTAAATAATACCATAATGGCTGGACAGAAAAGTACAGTCTGTGGATAAAGGGGCGGGCGATGCTGCCCTGTGCACCACCTTGCCATCGGGGGGTCGTTTATGATATATTTATTCGGTATAGTCCTGTCGCAACAGGGCTTTTATTTTTTAAAAATAGTCATTTTTAAACCATGTTAGACCTAAAAACGTTCAAATCCGCGCTGGAACAGCTCGAAGAAGAGAGGAAGATTCCACAAGCTAAAATACTGGAAGCCATCGAACAAGCCATGGCCGCCGCGTACAAGAAAGATTACGGTAAAAAAGGACAGATAGTCCGGGCCAAATTTGACCTAGAAACCGGAAAAACCGATTTCTATCAGGTTAAGATAGTGGTGGACGAAAGCATTGCAATATTGGACCATGACGAGGAAATACCGGAAGACGACGAGCGCGTACATTTCAATGCCGAGCATCACATATTAATCAAGGACGCTAAAAAAATTAAAAAGGATGCGGCGGTTCATGATGAAATCATTTTCCCGCTGGAAGCCAAAGATGATTATGGCCGTATCGCAGCCCAAACCGCAAAACAAGTTATCGTCCAGAAAATACGCGAAGCCGAACGTTCTTCTATCATAGACGAATACGGGGGCAAGGAAGGAGAGATTGTCTCCGGCGTCGTACAAAAAGTGGAACGCGGCAACGTATATGTCGACTTCAATCGCGCCACGGGAATACTACCCGCCGAGGAACAGATACCCGGAGAATATTGGGACCGGGGCCGAAGAATACGCGCGTACCTTTACAGTGTAGAAGACACGCCACGCGGCATAAACCTGCGCTTGTCGCGCACGCATCCAAAATTTTTGGAGCGGCTGTTTGCGATGGAAGCTCCGGAGATAGCGAACGGCGTCGTAGAAATAAAAGCGGTAGCCCGGGAAGCGGGCGCGCGTTCCAAAATTGCTGTTTTTTCAAATGATGACCACATAGACGCCGTCGGCTCGTGCGTAGGCCAAAAAGGCACACGGGTAAACACAGTCACCGCGGAGCTTTCCGGAGAAAAAATTGATATAATCCCGTGGTCAGAGAACCCAAAAGAGCTTGTTGGAAACGCATTGTCGCCAGCAAAAGTTATAGCAATAGAAATAGATGAGGAGGAACACAAAGCTTCCGTGGAAGTAGAGGACTCTCAGCTATCGCTTGCCATAGGCAAGGGCGGACAAAATGTACGTCTGGCGGCAAAGCTTACCGGCTGGCGCATAGATATCAAAGGCACGGAGGGCACGGAAACTGCCGAAAACAAAACCGAGGAAATTAAAGAAGAATTATAAAATAACAGCAATAATCATGAACCAGTTTTTATTGTTCGCTATTATAAGCTCCGTAGTCGCCATCGTCTACGGCTTGTTGTTGGCCAGGTCTATTTTAAAGAAAAGCCCGGGTAGCGCTAGGATGCAGGAGATCGCTCGCGCGATTCAAGACGGCGCGAGCGCTTATCTAAATAAACAATACCGGACCATCAGCGTTATCGCCTTGGTTCTTTTTTTGGTAATCGGCTTTGCGGAAAAACTCGGCTGGACAATGGCCTGGGGCTTTTTAGTGGGCGCCGTTTTCTCCGCTCTCGCGGGCTATGTGGGCATGAACGTATCCGTACGCGCAAACGTCCGCACTACCGAAGCCGCCAAGGGCGGTATTAAGCCTGCACTGGCACTCGCCTTTCAGGGAGGAACTGTGACCGGACTTTTAGTTGTCGGGCTCGCACTTTTAGGTGTAGCTTCTTTTTACGCCCTCACTCACGATATCTATGCTCTCGTAGGCTTGGGTTTCGGAGCATCTCTAATCTCGGTCTTCGCGCGTCTCGGCGGCGGAATTTTTACTAAAGCCGCGGATGTGGGCGCGGACCTCGTAGGTAAACTCGAAGCCGGCATTCCGGAAGACGACCCGAGAAATCCCGGCGTTATCGCCGACAATGTGGGCGATAACGTAGGCGACTGTGCGGGCATGGCGGCTGACCTTTTTGAAACTTATGCGGTTACTTCTATAGCGGCCATTTTTTTGGGTTCTCTTATATTCCCTGATTTTGAAAACGCGGTTATCTATCCCCTCGCGCTCGGCGGCGTCGCAATTCTCGCGTCTATCGTGGGCAGCTGGTTCGTTCGTCTCGGGAAAAAACAGAACATCATGGGCGCTTTATATAAAGGCCTTTTGGCTTCGGGTGTTATTTCCGCTCTGTTGTTTTATCCGGTGACAAATATACTCATGTCCGGAAACGGCCTATATAGCACCGCGAGTCTGTTTATCTGCGCTCTGGTAGGTCTTATCGTCACCGGACTCATGGTTCAAATCACAGAATATTTCACTTCGACAAAATACTCTCCGGTACAATCCATAGCGGAAGCATCGGTGTCGGGTCACGGCACAAACGTGATTCAGGGTCTGGCTATCTCCATGAAGGCCACCGCCTTGCCTCTCTTTGTCATAGTGCTCGGAATCTTGGCAAGTTATCATTATGGCGGCTTGTACGGAATAGCCGTAGCCGCGATGTCTATGCTTTCCATGACCGGTATAATTGTGGCCATCGACGCTTACGGCCCCATCACCGACAATGCCGGCGGCATAGCGGAGATGGCGGAACTTCCGAAAGAAGTGCGGGACGTCACCGATCCCCTGGACGCAGTCGGCAATACCACCAAGGCAGTAACCAAAGGCTACGCTATCGCCTCCGCGGGTTTGGCCGCACTGGTACTTTTTGCTTCTTATACCGAAGAAATCATCAAGGCGGGCAAGAGCCTAACTTTTGACTTAAGCGATCCGTATGTTATCGTGGGTCTTTTCTTGGGCGGACTTCTGCCTTATTATTTCGCCGCCTTGTGCATGGAAGCAGTGGGCAAGACCGCCGGCAAAGTAGTGGAAGAAATTCGCAGACAATTTAGAGAAATAAAAGGCATCATGGAAGGCACCGCCAAGCCCGATTACGCTACCGCGGTTTCCATAATCACCGGAGCAGCCATCAAACAGATGGTTCTGCCCGCCCTGATTCCCGTCTTGGCTCCTATTCTAGTAATCGTAATTTTCGGCAAAACCCAAGGGCTCGTGGTCCTGGGCGGCCTTCTCGTCGGTTCCATAATTACGGGGCTCTTCGTCGCAATCTCTATGACCTCCGGCGGCGGCGCATGGGACAACGCCAAAAAGTACATTGAACAAGGCTTCCACGGAGGCAAGGGCAGCGACGCGCACAAAGCGGCTGTGACCGGCGACACTGTGGGCGACCCGTACAAGGACACCGCGGGCCCGGCCATCAACCCCATGATAAAAATCTTGAATATCGTTGCCTTACTTTTGGTGATTTTCTTGATATAATATTATCGGGTCACTTTATTATTCTAAATACATAAGTTTTATGAAAAAATATTTAAGTTTTTTCGCTGTTCTGGCAATGTTGTTGCTTGTGGGTGCTCCCGCTGTCTCTGCCGTCGACGGCGAGAGTGATGCGGTGGAAAACAAAAAGAAAGGAGAGGAAGTCAGAAAAGAATGGCAGAATACGCGAGAGGCTCTGAAAAAAGGAATCGAGGTACGCAAAGAAGAGGCTAAGAAAAAAATAGAGGCGCTCCGCGAGGGACTAAAAACCGAAAAGGACGCTTTGGTAAAAAAGGTAAAAGAGGCACGCATCTCCGGCAGAGAAAAAGCGCTGGAGAGGTTTGACGCGGCGGTAACAAAAATGACCGCTTTAAAAGACAGGGTCAGCGCGCAGGTAACCAAACTTGAGGCAAAAGAAATCGACACAGAAGAAGCAGGGGCGTCTTTGGTAATAGCCGAAACCAAACTTAGCGAGGCGAAATCGAAAATAGCCGACGCTACCGCCCTTTTGGGAGTTTCTTTGGATCAACTAACCGCGGAAGAAAAAACAAAACTGCGAACATTGGCGCAGGAAATCCAAAGCTTGCTCAAAGAAACCCGGACCTCCCTAGGCGATGCGATAAAATCTTTAAAGGAGGCGGTAAAAACAAAAATCGAAGCGGCCAAGCAAGAGCGCAAAGATGATTCGGACAAAGAAGATAGCGCCGAAGAGACCGTGCAATAAAATTATTAACTTAAGACTTAATTTATGGAACCAGAAAAAAAAATGAATGGGGCTATGGTCGGGCTTATCGTGATTATTGTCATACTTTTGATAGGCGGAGTTTACGTTTGGCAGTCAAAAGTAAATGACGTCCCCGCCGAAAACGGCGCGCAGTCGGAAGTTTCTCCGGCAGATGAAGAAGATCTGAATTCTCTGGAAGAAGATCTGAATTCCGTAAATACAGATATTGAAGCAAATGTTATAGAAAGCGTGGACTAAAGTAATTTTTACAAACGCTGTCAAAAAAACCGCCCGAAAGGCGGTTTTTTTGACAAAAGGAAATGATAAATATAGTATAAGCCTTATGCTAAAAACAACAGTAAAAAAATTGCCAAAGAGCCAGATAGAAATAGAGGGAGAGCTCGACGCCGAGATTTTCGAGTCCTATTTAGACAAAGCGGTAAAAAGACTGGGAGAACAGGTGGAAATCCCAGGCTTCCGTAAAGGCAAGGCTCCGGAAAATATTTTGATGTCCCAGATTCCCGAAGGCAAAATTTTGGAAGAGATGGCGGAACTCGCCCTCCAAGAGCATTATCCTAAGATTATAGAGGAACACAAGATAGACGCCATAAGCCGGCCGGAAGTCGCCATAATCAAGCTTGCGCGTAAAAACCCTCTGGGTTTCAAAATCACAACTTCCGTTCTGCCGGCGGTGAAGCTCCCCGACTATAAAAAGATAGCCGTCAAAGTGAAGGGCGATGTGCCGGAGGCGGATAAAAACATCACCGTATCAGAAACAGATCTGGAAAATACAATCATGGATATCCGAAAATCCCGCGCGCCCAAAGTGCATATTGCCGAAGGCGCCGAGGCGGCGGCGGATGCTCCTCATGAACATAAAGAAGGAGAAGAACATGCTCATCCCCTGCCTGCGCAGCCAGGGAAACCTAAACCCGAAGAGCTACCGGAATTCAACGATGAATTCGTAAAAAATCTCGGGCCTTTCAAGGATGTGGAAGACTTTAAAGAAAAGCTCAAAGAGAATATCAAACTGGAAAAAGAAAATATGGCTCGCGAAAAGACACGGCTCAATATTGTGCAAAAGATAGTAGATGCGAGTGATATTGATTTGCCGGAAATCTTGGTAGAAATAGAGCTCGATAAAATCTTATACCGCATGGAATCCGACATCACTCAGATGGGCCTCAAATTCGATGATTATCTTACGCATTTGAAAAAAACCCGCGAAGACCTGCGCAAGGATTTCCGGAAGGATGCGGAAAGCAAGGCGAAGCTCGCGCTCATTTTAAACGAAATCGCGAAAGCGGAAAATATTACTCCGGATTCGGAGCAGGTAGAAAGAGAGGTAAAAGAAATCCTGGAGCGCTACAAAGAAGCCGACCCCGAACGCGCCCGCATGCACGCCGAAAATATTCTCACTAACGAAAAAATCTTCCAGTTTCTGGAAAGCCAGTAATTTTTATTACATCAGGTGAAATAATCACGGATATTTTTTGATCTGTTTTTTACTTTGGCTGTTCAAGCAACTCCGGAGCATATTCTCTAATAAGGTTAACCCATCGTTTAACCTTCTCAAGCTCAAGCGACATGCCGTTCTTGGAAAAAGCAAAGTATGGAAAATCACGTGGACGCGGCAAATCCTTAATCGCCGCGAATTGTGCCTCTGCTGTTGCCTTTTCTGCACCATTTTCTCCTGTAAAAGCATCTACCGCAGAACCAGGAAATCCCATTAGTTCACCAAATCTGCGGTGATCTTTATCAGGGTTTAATATTTTTAATTCTTCAATTATTGCTTTAGACTGGGATACGCCAATTGCCATATTTCTTCTTTTTGTATCGGTCCTTATAACATCGGCCTGCAAACCAATTTTTCTTAAATTTTGTAATATTGTTTTTACTCTAGCGCCATCTATACTGTCAGGGAAAGTAAGATCAGAAGCTTTCTTTTCCCCTAAAAGAACCAAAATTATTAAGATTTTACGGTAAGTATCAATAGGCATACCAAGAATCCCGGATATTTTTTCTCGTAAAATACTTTCAGGATTTTCTAATCTATCTATCTTGAAAAACATATTATCTATCTAGTGCGTAAAGCAGGAGCGCCATGCGGACATAGAGGCCGTTTTTGGCTTCCCGGAAATACGCGGCCCGGGGATCGGAATCAATAGCGGGGTCAATTTCTCCTACCCGCGGCAGGGCTGCCATGATAATGGCACTTTTTTTCATTTGTTCCAGTGTTTGTTGATTAGTCAAATAAGCATCTTTGAGCCGCTCATATTCTTCCGTAGATGAAAAACGTTCTTTCATTATGCGCGCTACATACAAAACATCCGCCTCCGGCAAAACCGGCGTCGGATCAACTGTCTCTTCAAACTTAACACCAGCGGCATCGAGCATCAGCTTATAAGAATCGGGCAACCTGAGCTCTATCGGCGATACAAAAATTATTTTTACTTTGTAAAGAGCCAGCATGGGTATCATTGAATGCAGAGCCCGGCCATTTTTGTGGTCCCCCATAAAAACGATGGTTTTGCCGTCCAGCCCGCCCAATTCTTTGTGCATAGTGTAAACATCATAGAGAGCTTGGGTTGGATGTTCGTGCGTGCCATCTCCAGCATTAATTACGGGAACCACAGAGGTTTGAGCCGCGCGTTCAGCCGCCCCATTCTCCGGATGACGCATGACAATGGCATCCGCGTAACCACTTACAATACGAGCAATGTCCTCCAATGTTTCCCCTTTCACGGCGGTTGAAAATTGCGCAGCGTTTTCGGCGGATATTATCTGTCCCCCCAATTTTAGTGCCGCAGCAGAGAAAGAAAGGCGTGTTCGCGTTGATGGCTCAAAAAAAATAACGGCTACTATTTTACCTGCAAGTAAATTAATAATTTCGCCTTTGGCGTCTTTTTTTTCAAACTCACTTGCCTGCGCAAATAATTTTTCGATTAACCCCTTGTCTGCAAACTGTTTCCCCGTTAGAACGTGATTCATATTTTAATTCAAATACTCTTTATAAGATTTTATTTCCAAATCTTCGACCTTGTAACGAGCGAGCGCTTTGATAAAAGCCCGGGCCAGATGCAAGTCGGTGAAAAGCGGTATCTGGTTGTCGACTGTGGCCCGCCTTATGCGGAAGCCGTCGGTAACCATGCGTCCGATTTCCCCTTTGGCGTCCGGGTCCGCAACTTCGTTCTTGCTTAAATTTACCACAAAGGAAACTTTTTTGCTTTCAATTATATGGAGCACGTTGGGGGCAGACTGATATGCCTTGCGGGCGAGCCGGCACTGAATCTTTTGTTTTTCTAAAAACTCCGCGGTGCTGTCAGTGGCAAAAATAGTGTAGCCCAGACCCGCGAGAGTTGTCGCCGCTTCCAGGAATTTCGCTTTGTTCACTTCCCCTCCTAGGCTAAAGAGGACATTTTTATTTTTGAAATCAAACTTATTGGTGCTCATTATGGATTTGATAAGCGCTTCGTCGTAATCTTTGCCGAAACAAGCCGCCTCGCCAGTGGAAGCCATTTCCACTCGGAGCACCGGATCCGCGCCCAAAAGACGAGAGAAGGAAAATTGCGGCGACTTGACCACCACGCCCTTTGGATACTCCACCCGCTGGGGCTTTGCTATGCCTAAAAAACTTTCGACCGCAACTTCGGGCAAGTTTATATCCATGGCCTTGGAAAGAAGCGGGAACGTGCGGCTGGCACGGGCATTGACCTCGATGACGTACGGGCGATTATCTTTGACCAGAAATTGAATATTAAACGGACCGGTAATATTTAGCCCGCGCGCAATTGATTTACCGATTTCACGTATCTGAAACTCAGTAGAAGCATAGACACGCTGAGTCGGATACACTATGGTCGCATCGCCCGAATGTACGCCGGCATTTTCCACGTGTTCGGAAATTGCGTAAACCATAACCTCACCCTTTTGCGCAACCGCGTCAAACTCAAGCTCTTTGGCATTTTCGATATATTTGGAAATTGTTACCGGATTCTCGGGTGAGAGCACCGCTGCGTTCTCGATGAAATTATGCATTTGCTCTTTGCTGTAACATACACGCATAGCGGCGCCGGAAAGCACGTACGAAGGGCGCACTAGGACCGGAAAGCCTTCGTTCTTCGCAAATTTTTCCGCATCCGACCTAGAAATGAAGCTCTGCCATTTGGGCTGAAGAATGCCGAGCTCATCAAGAAGTGCCGAAAAGGCGTTGCGGTCCTCCGCTCGGTCGATGTCTTCCGCCTTGGTGCCCAAAATATTGAAGTCCGCGGCGGCAAGTTTTTTCGCCAAGTTATTGGGCCGCTGGCCGCCGACGGATATTATTGTTCCGCCCGCTTTTTCAAACTCATAAATGTCCGCGACTGTCTCGAAAGAAATATTTTCGAAATAAAGCCGGCCGGACATATCATAATCGGTGGAAACGGTTTCCGGATTGCAATTTACGATAATGGATTTTTTACCGTGCTTGTTTAAGGCTAGCGCGGTAAACACTGCCGACCAGTCGAATTCCACAGAGGAACCGATGTGGTAGGGCCCCGAGCCCAGCACAATAATCGTGTCCGAGCGCAGCGGTGTAACATCGTGGTGCGCGCCGTGATAGGTCAGATAAAGATAATTTGTCTTAGCGGGCACTTCGCCGGCCAAAGTATCGATAGCGAAAACAAACGGAGTCACCCCGAGCTTTTTCCGCAGATTTCTGATTTCCATCTCTTTTTTGCCGCACAGTCGGCCTATTTTTTTATCCGAAAAGCCGTTTTGTTTGAGAATCAAAAGGTTTTCTTTGGTTAATTTTTTATCCTGCAAAAACTTTTTCTCCACGTTCACGATATTCTGTATCCGGCTCAAGAACCACGGATCTATGCCGGTGGTTTTGTAAATTTTCTCGATACTGATTCCCTGCTTTAGCGCGGCTGCGACGGCAAACACTCTGCGAGGCGTAGGCGTTTCGAGAAATTCCTTTAGTTCCTTTTCGTTCTTAAAACCATTATCGGTCACACTCTCTTCCGTGCCTCTCGCCATGCGCACGGCCTTCTCGAAAGCTTCTTCGAAACTCCGCCCGATAGCCATAACTTCGCCGACCGATTTCATGGCGCTACCGATGCGCTCCGCCGCGCCGACAAACTTGGACAAATCCCACCGAGGCATCTTGACCACGATATAGTCGAGAGCGGGTTCGAAAAAGCTCTGAGTCACCTTGGTGATTTTATTTTCTATATTAAGCAGACTATAGCCCAGCGCCAGCTTACCTGCCACATATGCGAGCGGATAACCGGTAGCTTTGGACGCGAGCGCGCTCGAGCGCGACAGACGGGCGTTGACCTCGATGACAAAATAATCTATTTCGCCCGATTCCGGGTGAGGGTTGAGGGCATACTGCACATTGCATTCGCCCACTATCTCGAGACTCTGCACTATTTTTATACTCGCTTCCCTTAGGCCATGATATTCGTCGTTGTTTAAGGTCTGGCTCGGAGCAACCACTATGGAATCCCCGGTGTGAATGCCCAAGGGATCGAGGTTCTCCATGTTGCAGACAGTGACAATGTTTCCAAATTTATCCCTAACCACTTCGTATTCCACCTCCTTAAAATGATGCAGGTATTTCTCTATGAGCACCTGCGGCGAGACCGCTAGGGCTCCATGAACTATTTCTTCCAGTTCTTTGTCGTTATACGCAACGCCCGATTTTTGTCCCCCCAGGGCAAAGGCCGCGCGTACCATAAGCGGGAAGCCTACCCTCTTCGCTATGATTTTGGCCTCTTTTAAATTTACCGCGGCGCCCGACGGAGGCACGGGAATGCCGATAGATTTAAGATGCCGGGCAAATTTCTCACGGTCTTCCGTCAGCTCGATGGAAGAAATGGGGCTGCCTAAAATTTCCACTTTGTATTTTTTGAAAACTCCCCGATGTTCGAGCGCGATTCCGCAGTTAAGCGCGGTCTGTCCCCCGAAAGACAGGAGAATCCCGTCAGGCCGCTCTTTTTTGATTACTTTCTCCACAAAATCGGGCTCCACCGGCAAGAAATAAACTTCGTCCGCAAAATCTTTCGAGGTCTGATAGGTGGCGATATTCGGATTGACCAATATGACCCGGATTTTTTCTTCCTTAAGCGCCTTAATCGCCTGGCTTCCGGAATAATCAAACTCTCCCGCTTCGCCTATTTTGAGCGCGCCCGATCCGAGTATTAAAACTTTTTTTAATTTATTTTTCATTTGTTTCTATGTTTGCCCACAAGTCGGACTTGGGGTAGTTCCCCCAAGTCCGACTTGTGGGTCATGCCCGCCCGTACCAGGAAATAATCGAATACCCAATCGGTGTCGAGCGGTCCCGGCGAAGACTCGGGGTGAAATTGCACTGCCATCACGGGCAGGGTGGCGTGGATTATGCCTTCGTTCGTGCCGTCGTTTGCATTTACGAACCATTCCTTAAAACCCTTTGGAACTTTCTTTACGGCAAAACCGTGGTTCTGCGTGGTCAGATAACATTTGTCGGTGCCCGCGAGCACTACTGGCTGGTTCTGACTTCTGTGTCCAAATTTCATTTTATAGGTTGTGCCTCCAAGTGCGAGTGCGAGTATCTGATTGCCCAAACAAATGCCTAAGGTCGGTATTTTTTCGGCGACTACTTTTTTGACATTAGCTATGGTCGCTGTCGCGAGCTTAGGATCCCCGGGACCGTTTGATATAACTACCGCGCTAAATTTGAAATCGAGTTTAGTAACGTCGGTTGCCATCGGCACGGTAGCTACCCTAAAACCTCGCGCCGCAATCCGCCGGGCAATGTTCCGTTTCGCACCGCAGTCTATGACCACGACAGTGTTTTTTCCCTCACCTTGGAAAATTATTTTTTTTACGCTTGCCTCTTCTGCTAAATTTCTCAGGTTCGGATCCTCGAACGGAATGTCCCGCCCCGAGGCAACGATTTTACCGAGCATCGCGCCTTCTTCCCGTATTTTCTGAGTGATGCCGCGAGTATCTTTTATTTCAAGGAGCGGCACGCCTTCTTTTTTAAACCATTCCGCCAGAGTCATCTCCATCGCGTGATGCGAAGGAGTGTCGATATAGCTCGAAACTATGAGGCCGGAAACTTGTATCTTGTCCGATTCCAACATTTCTTTTTTGGGTACGCCGTAGCTGCCTATGAGCGGGTAAGTCAGGACCAATATCTGTCCGCGAAAAGATGGGTCTGTCAGCGCCTCCGGGTAGCCGACCATTCCGGTCGCGAATACCACTTCGCCCGCGATAGATCGGTCCGCTCCAAAACTCACGCCTTCGAAACTAGTGCCATCTTTTAAAATTAATTTTGCTTTTCTGTTAGTCATTTTTGGCATTATTTTTGTAAACCTGTCCTTTGATTATTGTCATGGCAACGCTGCCCGGAAAAGTCACTCCTTCGAACGGCGACCATCCGCATTTTGTCTTGAGCATCTCTTTTTGGACCGTGAGCGGTCGGGCGGTATCCAGTACGGTAAGCGAACCTACAAATCCTTCCTCTATTCTACCGTATTTTTCGCCGGTAAACTCGCCCCAAAACCCGCCGGGGTTTTCCGAACAAACTCGGGCGATTTCTTCCGGAGAAAAATTATGCTCTGCCATGAGCCAAGTTACAAACGGGCCATATGTGTCGAGGTGTGGTAGTCCGGAGATGCCTTTTTTCTTTTCTTCCACTGTGTGTGCGGCATGGTCGGTTGCTAAATAATCAATTTCGCCTTTCTTGAGAGCGCCAATAAGGGCGGTGCAATTTGTTTTTTCCCGAATCGGAGGGTTTTCCTGAAAAAATTTTCTGTTAGCGCTTATTATTTCCTCGTCAAAATATAAATGGGAAGGTGTTACCTCCATGGTTACTTTAAGCCCCTGCTTTTTTGCTGCAATAATTTTTTCTACTCCCTCTTTGGTGGAGACATGGCATATTTTTGCCTGAAGATCGTACTTTTCAATAAGTTTTAGAGCTGAGTCTATGGCTGATATTTCTGCTTGAGGAGGCCTTTGTGCTTCATGGGTGGATTCATTTTTATTTTCTTCCAAAATTTCCGGATCCTCGCAGTGGAAACTAATATACTGACCTTCGTAATTTTTAATCACTGATTCTAGTTCCGAAAGAGAGGTAAAAAATAGGTCACCAACAGACTTGCCCATGAAAACTTTGTAGGGAACTAATTCTCTCAGCGGTTTTGTGTTTGGTCC
>JALYJR010000038.1 GCA_030775165.1 bacterium
GCCCCGAAGATCACCACGGCGATATGGATTTTAAAATTGCAGGTACCCGCGCGGGCGTGACCGCAATACAGCTCGACGTGAAAGTCGAAGGCGTGCCGGTAAAAATTTTGGGCGAGGCGCTCGTCCAGGCCAAGGCCGCCCGCCTCACCATACTGGAAACTATCGAAAAGGAGATACCCGCGCCGCGCGCGAAGATTTCCCCGAACGCTCCGGAAATACTTATTATTAAGATAAATCCGGATAAAATCGGCATGGTTATCGGCGGCGGCGGCAAGACCATCAAGGAAATAATGGAAAAATCGGGCGCAGAAATTACCATCGAGGATGATGGACGTATATATCTTACCGGAAAGGCGGGTGCCCCGGAGAAAGCCAAGGCGGTTATTGAAGAAATGACACATGAATTCAAGGTGGGAGAGATGTTAAAAGGCGAGGTCGTGAAAATTGCGGACTTTGGCGCTTTCGTTAAACTAAATCATTTTACCGACGGTATGGTGCATATTTCCGAACTCGCCCCGTTTCGCGTGGACCGGGTTAGCAGTATAATAAAAGAAGGCATGATCGTACCGGTAACAATAATAAACATAGACCGCGAACGCGGCAAAATCGGTCTTTCTATCAAAGAAGCCGACCCAAATTTCTTTAAACCGCAATAAACTATGTCTCCCGTTAGAAGTCATTCAGTTAGGAAACTCACGAGATTTAAAAATATGATTTTTTCTAAACCACCAACTTATTATAAGTTTAACTACGGAAATCTAAAGATTTCCTACTTCTAACGGGATGGAGCCTAATAAAAACTTTCAGAAAAACCCAGAGAAAAATCCTCAAAAACCAACAGTAGAGACTTTTGCCAGCGACATGGCAAAGATATTGGAGAATGACCAAGGCGGGCTTATCAAGAAGATAATTGACGACGAAGAAGCGCGGGAAAAAGAAAAGAAAAATCTTTCTCCGGAATCCCGGCGCAATAAAATGTTTCTTATACTGAGCATATGTATGCTTTTATCCGGCGCGTCGCTCCTGATTTATTTTTGGGTGGGGCATTCGCCGGGCGCTAGAGAAATAGCGCCGGAATTTACCCCGCTTATATTTACTGACAAAAGTAATTCTGTGGAAACGTCCGGTCTCAAGCCCGCCGAGATAATCCAGAGTGTTCTAAATCAGACCGATACGTCCGGGCTTAAGCCTAACGCCGTGGTAGCCACTTACTTGACCGGAGGCGGGCAGCAGCTCGGGCTCAGGCAATTTTTAGCGCTATTCAAAATGAGTTTTGTTCCCGACGAAAGTTTGGAATTAGTGAGTGACAGTTTTCTCATGGGCCGGGTCAACGTGAAGGCAGATGCCGTGGGGAAGGAAGGCGAAGAATTTTTCATATTACTTAAAGTAAGGTCCGCGGTGGATATTTTCGATTCCTTGCGCGCGTGGGAAGAGAAAATGTTTTATGACCTTCACGACTTTTTTGGCGTAGGCATTGCGAGCGGCAATAACTATTTGCTGACCAAAGATTTTGAAGACAGCATAGTGGAAAATAAAAACACCCGTGTCCTTACCAACAAGGAGGGCAACATGGTTTTCCAGTATGTTTTTGCGGATAACAATTCGGTGGTCATTACCGATTCTACTGAGGCGGTCCGAGAAATTATCCTCCGCCTGGGTGCGAAGCAGATAAAAGAGTAGCCTAACTCATCGGCAGTTCCACGTAGAATTGTGAGCCCTTGCCTTGGCCTTCGGACTCTGCCCAGACGCGGCCTTTGTGTGCCTCAACTATCATTTTTACCGTAAACAGTCCGTAGCCGGTAGAGTCTACATTGACCTTGACCGAGTCCTTGCCGCGGCCGCCTTCCGTGAAGAGGTTCTTTTTATCTTCTTCTGTTATGCCCAGGCCTGTGTCTTTTACGGATAATAGGATTTTCCCTCCGTCTGAGAGCGACACCATGATTTTTCCTTCTTTGGTGTATTTAATCGAATTTTCTATCAAATTGTTTACCACTTCTTTGAGCCAAAAAGCATCTCCCAAAAGTTGGTAGCGTTCTTTTTCTATACTCAGTTCCATTTTCAAGCCCTTCGCTTCCACGGCGAGCCTTTTTTCTTCCACTGTTTGCGTGACGACGTCTTTAAAATCCACCGGTTTCATGTCGTACTTGATGAGCCCGTTTTGAAGATTGGCGACGTTTAAGACCAAGTCCACTGTCTCTATTCCGCCCTTATCAAACTCGAGCCCCTGTTCCGCTATCTTTTTTATTTCCGGCGTGATGTCGCCAAAGGTTCCGTCCAAGATGCCGGCAAAAATAAATTTAGTGCGGGTGAAAGAACCTTTAACTTTATGGGTGATGAGGTGCACCAAAGATTCACGCTGTTTAATTAAATCCCGCAGACTTACGTTGAGCTCTGCCAAGCGCTCTCTTTGTTCAATCTCGCGCTTGACTCCACGGACCAGCAAATATCCGACAATAAGGATAAGTATTAAAGTGCCGAATGCCACCATTCTTATGTTTTCAATGTTCCGCACGAAAAGAATACCCAATACAGACATAGCCAACGCGAAAACCAGGGCCTGAGCCGCAATCATTTTGGCATTGAAGGTTTTGAATTTAACGATCATGTATGCCAGAAAGACGGCGAATATGGGTATACAGAAGAGTCCTATCTGCGCCAAGGTCCAGTTTTCGGTTATACTGCCGACAATGTTTCCAGACACGAAGCTTAAGAGAAAGAGCATAATCCCCGAAGTGATTAGGATGATTTGCTTTCGTTCCGTTCCGGCTGGCCGGTTGAGTTTTCTGAAAGCGAAGAAAAGGATCCAGAACGAGTAGACAATCTCGAGGAGGTATATGTAATAAGTGGCCACGGGGCCTTCTATGGGCTCGCGGTAGCAATTGGACAGATCGAAGCTTATGAGGGTGAATTGAGTCGGCAGAAGAAAGATTATCGGCAAGAGCAGAGAAAAAATACCCACCTTTTTCTTGAAACTAATGTCCTTTTTTTCGATAAATACATCTATAAAGTACACGCACAGAGCGTAAACCAAAGGCTCCACCAGAAGTATCATGGACCAGAAGAACATTATGAAATCCGGCCGCTCATTGGCCCACAGGATGAGATCGAAAAACACCCATGCGGAGAAGGCGAGCATGACGAGGAACAGGAGCCGGTTTTGGAGGGACTTTTTGTTTTGGAAGAAAACGAAAAAACCGACCGCTAGTGCCAGAATTATCGCCAAAAAGTGGGAGTAGTATATCAGGGGGCCGAATACGTTGCCCGAGATTATGAAAAATCTGGACGGATCCCACGCGCACATTTCCACAAAACTTTGAAGCGGTGTTTCCATGTTATTCTTCGAGCAGGGATTCGTTAAAAGCCTCTTCGTCGGTATAAAAATCTATATCCTGAACGATGATATATTTGTAATAGGTGGCTACTATCGAAATCATGGCCGCGAAAGCGAAAGCGGTCAGGAATATCTTCGATCTTTTGTCCATAGTGTCCATAATTTTTATTATACCCGAAAACCTTTTTTTAGGAAATCTACCCATTTAATTTTCAGCTCTTCTCCGTTCTGGAAATTGGAAATATGAAATTTCTTGAAAACCGACTGAAAATATTTTGGGATTGAGCGCAGATTTTTCTTAAAAACGTTTTTAGGCAGAAACTGAATAGAGCGGATAATTCTTCGGCAGTTTTTATGCCGGCAGTTGCATTTTATGTGCCAAAAAATATCTGTTTCACTCATAGAATAATCGAAAGTGACTTCCTCGCCCTTTTTTATGTTGCGTAGAGCAATGACTTGGAGCTTGCCCTTGATTGCCGCATTCGGTCGGCAGGAATGATTGATAAATAGTCCGTAGCCGACCGGATCAATCCACGTGTTTTTAGCATAGCCAATCCAGTTTAGCCCGGCTTTGTCCGCTTGTTTTTCACTGCTTATCAAGAACTTTATTTTTTTACCTTGGATTAAAAAAATCCGTTCGCCCTTTTTTATATTTTTTGACGCGATAAGGCCCTTGTTATGGAACCCGCTTTTACCTATATAAATTTTATCCGATTTATCCATGTTTACCCAAAAATGTTATATCTTTCATTATGCCTTTTTTCTTCCAAAGTAAAATAAAAATTATTATGAGATCGGATACGAGCATGTATATTGGGTAGACCAATATGGCAAATGTAAATATGTCCACTGCGAACATATTTAGGCTATCCGCGACTCCGGTGCCGAACCATGCCCAAAAGTCTTCGCCTTCGGGGCGCAGGAAGGATTTTTTGATGGTGGGAATGATGGCAAAAGAGTCGATAATCAAGCTTAAAATAAGAGCAATCAGCGGACTGTCGAATATAATCCAAAGAACCACGCTGATTGTGGCGCCTATGAAACACCACAAATCGGTCCTGTCTTTTAGTCCGCCTTCGCCGTATTTTAGAGACAAGAGCGCTATGCTAAATGGTCCCAAAAACTCTACGTAAGGTACCCAGATAGTGTTAGTGGCGCCGGAAAAATGGTAACTGAGGGCGAGGACCAAGCCCATAAAAGACCATATCCACCAGGTAGTTCTGTTGGGCTTAGATCCGCCCCGGAATATAGAAATTATATAGACTACGTAGGCGAGAAGAGCTATGGCGCCGGCAATTAATCCCAAAACAGACTTTACGTCTCCGAAACTGAAATTAAACTCCATGCTGAGAGTATATCATAAGTTGCGTAACGGATTACGTAATAGATTACGTAACTAGAATTTTTGGATTTGCTCCCAAGGCAGGTTTTTTCTGCCGAAGTGGCCGTAGGTCGCGGTCTTTTTAAATATGGGCTGGCGCAGGTCGAGGCGTTTGATGATGGACAGCGGCTTGAAGTCGAAATTTTTGCGCACGACTTCCGCCAAGTTTTCACCCTTTTCGTTGATGGCCTCTATCATCAAGGGTTCTGCCATGCCGATAGCATAAGCGACTGACACCAAAACTTCTTTGCCATAGCCCGCCGCCACAAGATTTTTTGCGACGAAGCGCGCCATGTAGGCGCCGGAACGGTCCACCTTGGTGGAATCTTTGCCGGAAAAGCATCCGCCGCCGTGGGGAATCAGTCCGCCATAAGTATCTACCATTATTTTCCGCCCCGTGAGTCCGGTGTCCGCTTCAAATCCGCCTTGTACGAATTTTCCGGTAGGGTTTACTAAAATTTTTACACTCTTCTTTTGTTCTTCCGTGAGTAAAGGGTAAATTATTTTCTCGGTGATTTCTTTTTTAATTTCCTCTTGGCTGATTTCCGGCGCATGCTGGGCACTCACAAGGACCGTGTGGAGCTTGCCTTCCGAATAGGTGACTTGGGTCTTGCCGTCCGGCCGGAGCCACTTGAGCTCGCCGTTTTTGCGCGAACGCTCCAAGCTTTTTGCGAGTTTGTGGACCAAGACCACGCCCTTTGGGAGATATCGGTCGGTCTCGTCTGTGGCGAAGCCGTACATGATGCCTTGGTCGCCGGCGCCGCCCGTGTCCACGCCCATCGCGATGTCGGGGGACTGGGTCACTATATGAGCGGAAATCTCGAGGGTATCATTATAGCCGATATTTTTGTACACATCACGCGCTATTTTCACATAATCGACAGTGCCTTTGGAAGTTACCTCGCCGCCAATCACAAGCTTGCCGTGTCCGCCGAAAGTTTCCACCGCGACGCGGCTTTTCGGGTCTTCTTTGAGATATGCATCGAGGATAGCGTCCGATATTTGGTCGCAAATTTTATCGGGATGTCCGGAAGTCACACTTTCGACGGTATAATTATTATTGTGCTTATAGAACATAAATTATGGATAATCTATTATACTACAAAAATTTATAAATTTTTAAACAATTTTTTAACTTGCGACAATCGTTCTTCGGGAGAACCGACTATTTCCATAAATGGTATTTTGTGTTTTTCCAACACACCTCTGATTTTCCTGTCAACTGCTTGTTGAAATTTTATGTCAGTCGTTCTCACGCCGTCATCTTCAATCGCAAATTGTCCACTTGGTAAATATAAAACCAAATCATAATTACTAAATCTCGGCACCAGTGTTTTGGCCGCAAATTCAATCAGAGCCGGTTCCTCCGAAAATAAGTGCTGTATATACGCGAGGAGGTCTATTCCACATCGGTCAGCTATCCATTTATTATCCGCGCTTTCCAGTTCGATTTGCTTCGCGATGAGCCACCGTTCTGTCTCGGCCGTGGCAGTGTGGTCGAGGTTATGGCCTGCCTCCAAGGCCAGTCGCGCCGCCTCGGGCAGGATTTGAAAATCGGGGTAGTCCTTCTGGATTTGTCGGGCTAAGGTGGTCTTGCCCACTCCTTGGGCGCCAGTGATTGCGATTTTCATAACTAGTTGGTGCCCTCTCGCCAGCCGGATAAATATTCCTTCTGCCTTTTAGAAAGCGTATCTATATTTGTATGCATGCTCTTAAGTTTGAGCGCCGCTATTTTCCTATCCAAAGCTTCTGGCAGGACGAGTACTTTGTTTGGGAGCGCGCCTTTGTTTTGGAGAAGGAATGCAGCGGCCAAGGCTTGGTTGGCGAAGCTCATATCCATGACCGAGGCCGGATGGCCTTCGGCAGAACTTAAGTTGACCAAGCGGCCTTCGGAAAGCACAAAAATAGTTTTGCCGTTTTTTAGGGTATATTCTTCCACGAAATCCCGCAGAGTTTTTTTAGTTTTGGACATTTTTTTAAGATCGGCGAGATTTATCTCTACGTCGAAGTGGCCGGAATTGGATATGACACATCCGTCTTTAATATTCGCAAATGTTTTTTTGTTTACCACGTCAATATTTCCAGTGACCGTGCAGATGAAATCCGCGGTTTTGCTCGCCTCGGACATGGGCAGGACTCGGAAGCCGTCCATGAGCGCCTCCATAGCTTTGACGGGATCAATTTCGGTGACGACAACATTTGCGCCCATGCCCCTAGCCCGCATCGCGAGCCCTTTGCCGCACCAGCCGTAGCCTGCGACCACGAACACAGTTCCCGCTATGAGCTTGTTTGTGGCTCGGATGATGCCGTCCAGAGTGGACTGACCCGTGCCATAACGGTTGTCAAAAAAGTGTTTGGTCATGGAATCGTTGACGGCTATTACCGGAAACAGGAGCGTGCCTTCGGCCTCCATCGCTTTGAGGCGGATGACGCCCGTGGTGGTTTCTTCCGTTCCACCCAATATTTTTTTGGCCTGAGCTTTTCTATTGGAGTGAAGTTCGCCGGCCAAATCCGCGCCGTCATCCATCGTGATATCCGGAGTCATGTCGAGTACGGCTTTTAGGTGCCGGAAATATTCCTGATTGTTTTCACCTTTTTTGGCAAAAACGGGAATGCCGAAATTTTTTACCAACGCCGCGGCCACATCATCCTGAGTGGAGAGGGGATTTGATGCGCAGAGCCCGACCTTAGCCCCGCCTTCTTTAAGCGCAATCATGAGGTTCGCGGTTTCGGCGGTTACATGCAGGCAGCAGGCTATCGTTATGTTACGGAACGGCTTTTTCTTTTTAAAATCCGCGGCTATGCCTGAAAGTACCGGCATATCCTTTCTGGCCCAGCTTATTCTCTGCATGCCTTTGGGGGCGAGCTTCAGATCCGCTACGTCATATTTCATACGATGTATCTTAGCATGAAACCGGGAATGCAGCAGGGCTTGCTATGGAAATTTAAAATGCTATCATTTGGGCATAATGGATCCCGAACGAAATCGCGGACGCATAGAAATTAATTAAAATTATGACATTGAGTCAATATATTATTAATAATAAAAAGGGCGAAATCGCGTAAGCGTACGCGCCCTATTTCGTACGGGATGGATAAGAAAAAGATAAAAGAAATGCTGGAAGAAGAGAGGGACACGCTCCTGCTTCAGATGAAAGACATGGGCAAGTTGAACCCCGAGACTGGAGAGTGGGAAACCATGCCGGAAGAACAGCAGTTTCCGGAGTCGGACCAGAACGACCTGGCGGACCGCTTCGAAGATTTTGAAGAACGAAGTTCCATGATGCGCACGCTCGAGCCGCGGCTGAACGACATCCTGAAAGCGCTCAAATCTCTCAACAAAGAAACCTTCGGTAAATGTAAGGTCTGTAAAAAAGATATTGAAACGGCACGCCTGGAAGCTAATCCGGCGGCGCGAACCTGCAAGCAGCATTTAGAAGAATAATTTTTAAAAAACCAGGCTCGAATGTCTTTCGCGAAAATTTATTCAGCGCAAGTCAATCTTCTCACGGGCTCGATCGTCACCATCGAAGTGGATCTTTCCCGCGGTCTGCATTCTTTTACGGTGGTGGGTTTGCCGGACAAAGCGGTGGACGAATCCAAGGACCGCGTAAGCGGCGCCGTAAAAAATTCCGGTTTTCAGTCGCCTAAATCCAAGAACCAGAAAATAATTGTGTCTCTTTCGCCGGCCGACCTTAAAAAGGAGGGGCCGTTTTTCGATCTTGCCATTGCCTTGGCTTACATGAAGGCGTCGGGGGACATAAAGTTTGACGCTGAGAAGAAAATTTTTCTGGGCGAACTGGGGCTCGACGGCACGCTCCGCCGTATTCGCGGCGCTTTGCCTTTGGCGCAGGAAGCTCGGCGCATGGGCTTTGAAGAAATATTTTTGCCGCGAGAAAACGCGGAAGAGGCGGCGTTGGTGGAAGGCATAAAAATTTTTGGCGCGCAAAGTTTGACTGAGGTCGTTGAGCATATCGACGACACCAAGAAGCCCGCAGGTACAAAAGAAGAAATAAAAACCCTCGGCCATAGCCCTACGGGCGAGGCTAAAAAAATTCCGGCGCATCCGCCGACCAAGATAAATTTTTCCAAAGAAACGAAAGGCGCGGATTTTTCCGATATCCGCGGGCAGGAGGGTGCCAAGCGCGGGCTCGAGATAGCGGCCGCCGGCGGGCATAATATCGCCATGTACGGGCCGCCGGGCACCGGCAAGACCATGCTCGCGCGGGCTTTTTCTCAGATTTTACCCGACCTCGGCATCCCTGAAGTGCTCGAGATTACCGGCATCCATTCAGTGGCAGGTTCGACCTCGGGCGCGCTCATATCGAGTCCGCCTTTCCGCGCTCCGCACCATACTTCTTCCTATGTTTCCATTATTGGCGGTGGCACGTACCCTAAGCCTGGAGAAGTTACGCTCGCGCATAAAGGTGTTTTATTCCTCGACGAATTTCCGGAATTTGAGAAGCGGGTCATCGAGTCTCTGCGCCAGCCGCTCGAGGACAATATCGTTTCCATATCCCGCGCGAAAGGCACGGCCATATTTCCATCAAATTTTATTTTGGTCGCTGCCATGAATCCGTGCCCGTGCGGCAATGCGGGCAATAAACAGAAAGCGTGCATCTGCAAGCCTTCGGACTTGGACCGCTATAAAAGAAAACTCTCAGGGCCGATTATCGACCGCATAGATCTCTGGGTATCGGTTGCCAATGTGGATTACAAAAAATTGGGAGGGGAAGGGACTGGGGAGAAAAGCGACAAAATAAAAGAGCGGGTCGCGCACGCACGCAAGACGCAGGCAGAAAGATTTAAAACTGCAGGCAAAAAACTTTCGACCAATAGTGAGATGAGCGTGAAAGATTTGGAGAATTTGGCAAAGCTCGAAAAATCCGTGCGCGAGCTTTTGGACGATAGCGCCGAGCGCCTAGCCCTCTCCGCCCGCGCTTATCACCGAGTTATAAAAATCGCCCGCACGATAGCGGACCTAGAAAATTCAGAAAATGTCGAAGCCAATCATATACTGGAAGCCATTCAATACCGCCCGAAAGTGAATGGATAGTTATCCACAGGGCATGTGTTGACAGGTGAACGCTCGTTCACTTATACTTAGGACAGTCGCGTTTTAATAATTTAAACAGATTGCGTCGCGCCAAAAGGACTTGCGCGACGTGATTCGCAAAATCATATGTCGCAGTCACAATATCTAAAAATGCTTGAGCGGGAGATTCACCGCATCAACAAGAGGATAGACCTCAAGATACTACAAGGGCAGAATTATAAGAAAGAGGCCATGGAACACAGGTTGCTTCTCCGCAAGGTCCGCTATCACAGCCGGAGCAATTTTTTTCGCAAATTTTTTCCTACCTTTGCGCAATTTTCTTTCTAAACACATAAATGGCAAAAAATCTTTATCAGACGAAGCTCGAAAGTTTCTATGAAGATAACAAGCGGATGCCCACGTATTCCGAGATGATGAAGCTGTTCGGCTTTAAGTCCAAGAATGCGGTTTTCAAAGTGGTGGAAAAACTGATTGACGCGGGGCTAGTCGCCAAAGACCACCTCGGTCGCCTCGTGCCTTCGCAAACCTTCGGCGAAGTGCCGATGCTCGGATTTGTGACCGCGGGCTTTCCGGCGACCGTGGAGGAAGAGATGACCGACACGGTTAATCTGGACGACATGCTGATACAAAAGAAAGCTTTTACATACATGCTCGAGGTGGACGGCGATTCCATGATAGACGCGCACATCGCGAAGGGGGACATGGTGTTAGTCGAGAAGTGCAACAACGCAAACGATGGCGATATAGTTATCGCGGAAGTGGATGGTGAATTTACCATGAAGTATTTGCGGAAGCAAGGGAATAAAGCTTGGCTCGAACCCGCCAATAAAAACTATGAGCCCATATATCCCGAGCACTCTTTGAATATAAACGCCGTCGTCAAAGCGGTGATTAGGAAATACTAAAATTGGCTTGCTATAATGCCTGTATGGGCAGCACCCGTAACATTTTCCCCCGCAAGGGGGCTTACTAGTATGACGAACATTACTACTATTCTTTTCGACCTAGACGGTACATTGCTCGATACTACGGAGTTGATTTATCAGGCTATGGAGCACGCGCTCGCCAACCATAAATATGAAGTTCCGGAACGCGGCCTTATTGCCAAGCATATCGGCAAGCCTATACACGACATGTATCTCGCGCTGACCAATACCAGCGGGCATACGGAGAGTTTGGTACAAATGCATAAAGAGTTTCAGATAAAAAATGTTAACTTGTCCGTAACTTTTCCGGGCACTGTCGAAACACTCAAAACTTTGCGGGAAAAGGGCTATAAATTAGCCATAGTGACCACGCGTTATCGAAAGACCACGGACCTCGCGCTCAAAGAAACCGGCATCACCGAATTTTTCGACGCTGTGGTCTGTGGAGACGAGGCATCCGCTTTTAAGCCCGACCCCGCGCCGCTCTTTAAGGCTCTCGAACTGCTGAACGAAAAACCGGAAAATGCGATTATGATAGGAGACTCGCATATGGATATTCTTGCGGGTAAGAGTGCGGGAACTAAGACTGTGCGGGTGACGTATGGGTTTAACCAAGAGCTTGTCCACGAGCCTGAACCGGATTATTTTATTGAGGACATCAAAGATCTTTTGAAGATTTTGTAATAAAAAAGCCCCCAGACGGGGGCTTTTTTATTTTGCTTATTTTTGTCTCGCGAGATAAAAATTATGCAATCGAGTCCTTGAGGCCTTTTGCCGGTCGGAATTTAGGAACTTTCTTTGCGGCTACTTTGACCTGTTCGCCGGTCTTTGGATTGCGAGCCATGCGGGCTGCGCGGGCTTTTACGGAAAAGATTCCGAAGCCTGCGATGGAAACTTCACCGCCTTTTTTCAAAGTGTCGATGATAGCTCCGAACAATCCGTCGACAATTTCTTCGGCCTGCACTTTCGTGCCGCCCAATTTGCCGTGTACCCAGTCTGCCAATGCTTGTTTATTCATATTTATTTTGATTATTTGATAATTTGCCTCGACCTTCGCCCCGCTTAGCGGCGGCCTTTGAAACTCATAAATCGTACCTATACATTATATATCAAGGGTTTTTTAAGGCAAGCAAGCAAAAAGACCGGCAAAAGTTTGCCGACCTCCTAGTTTTATCTGGCGTATTCGACGATTCGGGTTTCGCGGATGAGCGTTACCTTGATTTCGCCCGGATATTTGAGCTCCTGCTCTATCTTTATGGCGATATCGCGGGCCATCAGGCGGGCTTCGGTGTCGGTAATTTTTTCCGGTGTTACGAAAATGCGGATTTCGCGCCCGGCTTGCAGAGCATAGGATTTCTCCACGGAAGGGAAGGTGTTGACCAGAGCTTCCAGTTCCTGCAGACGTTTCAGATAGTTCTCCACAGAGTCTCTGCGGGCGCCCGGCCTGCCGCCGGAGATGGCATCCGCGGTCTGGACGATTATGGATTCAATAGTTTCATAAGGGTAATCCTCGTGGTGGGATTTCATCGCGGTCACTATGCGCTCGTCGGCGCCAAATTTCTGAAGTATACGCATACCGATTTCCACGTGCGTGCCCTGCACTTCGTGGTCCAAGGCCTTGCCGATGTCGTGCACCAAGGCGCCCGCCTTGGCGATTTGCACATCCGCGCCGAGCTCTTCGGCAATCATGCCCGCGATGTGGGACATTTCGATGGAGTGCTGGAGCACGTTCTGACCATAGCTGGTGCGGAAGTACAGGCGGCCGATGATTGCCACTATGCGCGCGTCAAAGTTGAATATTCCGCATTCGTACACGGCCTGTTCGCCCTTTTCTTTGATTATTTTATTTATTTCTTCTTTCGCTTTTTCTACCAGCTCTTCTATTTTTGCCGGCTGTATGCGGCCGTCCAAAATAAGATTTTCCAGTGCCACTCGCGCCACTTGTCGGCGAATAGGGTCGAAGGAAGAGATGACGATGGAGCCCGGTGTGTCATCCACTATGAGCTCCACTCCTGCTGCCCGTTCAAAGGCGCGGATGTTTCTGCCTTCCTTTCCGATGATTTTACCCTTGATTTCGTTATTTGGTATGGAAACCACTGTGGTCATGAGCTCAGCAGCAGTTGAGGCAGCTAGGCGTTGGATGGAAGTCGCTAGTATCTCCTTGGCTCTCCGGTCCAGTTTCTCGTCGCTTTGGTTTTCGAGTTTTTGCAGGCGCACCACGAGGTCTTCTTCGGATTTCTTTTCCACCTCGCGAATGAGCTCTTCTTTTGCCTCTTCTTGGGAAAGTTTCGCGACCCGCTCAAGCTCGCCCCGCTTCTCTTCTTCAATTTTGGCGACCTTTTCTTGGACCCTTTTGACTTCTTCAACCTTGGATTTTATATCTTCTGCCGCCTTGTTCAGCTCCACTTGTCGTGCGTCCAAGAATTCGTCCTTTTTGACGAGGCGTTTTTCAGTGTCGCGCCACTCTTCAGTTTTCTTTTTTTCTTCCTCTTTCAGGGAGCGCTGAAGCTCCTCGGATCTCTTCTTGGCTTCGTCGGTTATTTTCTGGGCTTCTTCCTTTGCGCCAACCATGAGCTGCTTGATTTCAAGCTCAATGGATCTGCGTTTGCCCAGCGCGACCAAAAGGCGTAGATAGTATCCGACCACAACGCCTAAAAGGAGTACACCTACTCCTATCAAAATGATTATTATGTCCATAAGCCAGTACGGTCGGCTTACAAGAACGAGCCACTATATTTTGTTGTCGGACGAGCAGAGTTTTTCTATCTCATGCCCCTAATCTCGATTTCCCCTAGGTTTCCTTTTGAAAACTTCATAATATATTGGATATTCCTGCAAAACGACTGAAAATTAAGTGAAATAAATTTTTTAATCGGAACAAAAAAAGTATAACAGAAACTGCCTGCCTTGTCTACCCGGTAGTGAGACTTTTGATGAAGCTCTACTACCGGGTCTAGTGCGGCCTAGAGACTGCTTTTAGGTCCCGGATTTTTGGATTTAGTGACTATCTCATCCACAATACCGTACTTTTTTGCCTCTTCTGCGTCCATAAAAAAGTCGCGCTCCACGTCTTTTTCAATCTGCGCGAGAGACTTGCCCGTATTTTTTGCCAAAAGCTTGTTTAGGTTGTCCCGGGTTTTCAAAATGTGTTTGGCGGTGATGGCTATGTCCGTGGCTTGGCCTTCTACGCCCCCTAGCGGCTGGTGAATCATTATCTCGGCATTTGGCAGCATGAACCGCTTGCCTTTCTTGCCGGAAGACATGATTATCGCCGCTCCCGACGCAGCAAGACCTACACAGAATGTGGAGATGTCCGGACGCACGTGGTTCATGGTGTCCACGATAGCCATAGTACTGGTAACCGATCCGCCAGGAGAATTTATATAAAGAGAGATATCTTTCTTCGCATCTTCGGATTCAAGGAAAATAAGCTGGGCGATTACGATATTGGCGGTATTGTCATCTATCGGTCCGGCCAAAAATACGATTCGTTCGCGCAAAAGGCGGGAATATATGTCATAAGCCCTTTCCCCAAATTGCGATTTTTCGATAACTGTGGGTATTAACATCTGCCTATTATAATCTGATTTTGCACTTTTCACATATTGACAAAATATTAAATATTGATATAATATATTTGATAACAGTAGGCTTCCTTAGGCTTCTTTGCTTTTAGGGAGTCATGACAACAACAATTGAACAGGAAGGGAACCATTGCCATGATCGAGCTTGATAGCATTTGCGTGATTATTCCTCTCGGCGCCACGGAAGGCACTGAAACTTTCGAAATGTTCGTCAACACGAACAAAGTTCGCGTCATTGACCCCCAGTTACTTCGGCTCCCGGGCGACGGACGAAAACTCCCACCCACAAGCTTGCGGGCAGGAAGAACTATTCAGGAGGGAACTCTGCTGGCGTTGCTAGAGGGACGAGCCGTGCTTTCGTCGCTCAGCCAGGCGGTGGTTTGCCTGTCAGAGAACCAAAGGAAGTTCGACATGACCGAAACCCCAAACATCATCCCCTTCAGAGCGGAAGAAAGGATCATCATTGTCAAGGCGTACCAGCGGTGGCACCCGTGGTACAGGACGCAAGCGATGCTCAGAATCTATACTCAGCCGCTTGACAGCCAAGAGGTCTTTCCGGCGGGTCTCCAGCTCTTCTTTCCTTCGCAGTAATCACAAACCGTTGTTTCGACCAGAAAAGCTGTCGAAAGACGGTTTTTCTGTTTATGATTTTAAACTTTGCGTCACTTCCGCAGGGCTTGCATTTGGATTTTAAAGTGATACTATACTTTGCAATGTGCGTATTGATAATATGTTAACACTAGAAGGAAATATAGTAACCAAAAACAAAGTTTTCCGCGGACGGATTGAAATCGACCAAAGCGGAACAATAAGTAAAATCGGCTCCCCGACTGGGGTAGCCGATTTTGTTTTTAAGGACGAACTTATCTTCCCTGGATTCATAGACTTGCATGTCCACGCGCGGGAGGATACTTCGCACAAGGAGGACTACAAGGAAGATTTTAAAACTGCGGGCGAGGCGGCGATAAACGGCGGTGTGGTGGCTTTCGCGGAAATGCCCAATAATCCGGAGCCGCCAGTAAATGATAAAAGTTATGAAGACAAAAAATCTCTCACGAAGAACTGCGAGGTGCCCGTGCTGCTGTATGC
>JALYJR010000039.1 GCA_030775165.1 bacterium
TTTGCCGTCCTTATGACCTGTGTGGTAAAATAATCATATGAAAGGGGAGTCATACAACAAACCAATGAATATGAAAAACAACAAACAGGGCGGTTTTCTCGAGCTAATAGTGCTCATCATCGTGGCTTTGCTCATCATGAAGTATATGGGCGTGACCGTGTCCGAAACGGTGGATTGGTTTAAAGATTTTTTCGGAAGCGTCTTAAGATAACCTAAGATGATACAATTTAAAAACAAGAAAAAAGGGATGAGCATTCTGGGTTTTCTTGTGCTTGCCGCAGGTCTCATCCTTATCTTGAGCTACTTCAACATAAGTATTAAGACTGTCGTAGAGAGCCCTACGAGCCAAGAGAACATCGAATACGTCAAAGGCGGCAGCAAGAGCCTTTGGGATGAATATCTATCTGAGCCGGCATCTTATCTATGGAACGACATATGGGTCAAACTGTTCTGGCTGCCATTTATAGACAACATGGAGCGCCTGCGCGACGGCAGGCCCACGGACTTTGATGAAGCCAGCGCCGGTGTGCAGATAAATTACTAGCTGGATTTTTTATGAAAAAATTGTCGTGGACAGCGGAAAAAATCAAAGAAGGGTTCGAACGTTTTATCAAAGAACAGGGGAGACTGCCAAAATCAGTAGAAATAGATGGATTGGACTACCTACCCTCAAGAAAGTTAATTGAAAGAAATTTTGGCGGCGTAGAAAAATTGCGAAAGGAACTAGGCTATTCCGATACACACTTTGGAAAAGGAAAATTTAGATCAGCAATCGCCCACAAAGCCAATACTAGCGGTAGAACTATCGAATTAGTGGTAGAAAAACTCTTAAAAGACAAATTTGGAGAAGTTTTTGTGCATACGGAAAAAATATTTGATGGCACTAAAAACCGGGTTGATTTTTACATTTATTCGCCAAGCGGTAATTTTGGTATTGATGTTTTTGGCACCGATACCTTACATAACCTTCAGAGCAATATGAACGTGAAGCTTAATAAGTATTCGGGCTTTAAAGAACGGCTATTTTTTGTCGTAGTCAGTGATGCCTTAATTCAAACTGATTTAGATAGTTATGTGACTAAAAAAACAAAAATTCTCCCGAACAATGCAAAAATGATAACGCTTGATAGCCTTGAGCTGATGCTTCAAGGGATGCAGACCTACCCCGACCCCTTAATCGCCTTGCGGGTCTCCTAGGGACCCTACCCTAAAGATATATTGTGCGACACGACTATATATTAAAGATACAGGCGTTTGGGCCCTTCCCCATCTCTATTGCCGCGAATTAGCAGGCTTGGTACAATGTATTAAATAAGTTCTCGTTGATTTTATTTTCTGTCAGATAAAATTTATGAAATACGATTACTCAGACATTTTTCAGGTAAATCCGGATGGGTCGGTATTTTCGGATTTTCCTATCCGTATACATGGCTTTAGGACCACTATGCCTCCCGGTACCCTATTTCACCCCGGCACGCCTTTTGACGGCATCGATATAGCCGCCAAGGTCGGACGCACAGTCAAAGCCAACATCCATGACGTGGACGTTTTTGTTATCACAAAATTCTACTAATATTACCGGCAGGACGATGATAGCTCGTAGCCCGCGCGTTCGGCTAGGTCCCTAGTGTCGAACCAGACCTTATTGGATTCTTTGATGGATTGGCCCGCGGAGCAATCCGCCGGGTAGTATTTAGTCCCGCGGGACGATGCAAAGTACCCTTTTGTGCCCGCCTCCGCCGGAGCAGGTGCGGAGACACTTTTATTGGCGTATATAGCGCCGGCAGGCAGGTTCGAGTCTTCTAGGGACGCCTGATCGGTATATTCGATAGTTATGCCTCCGGACTGGTTGCCTTTAGATAATCGACCGAGTTCAAAGGAGCCCAGACCGACCAGTATGACGATTAAAACCACCAATATGTCCTTCCCTTTCTCGCTTTCTATAAATCCCTTGATTTTTCCCATAAAATTGTTTATACTCTTCTAACGTTCCTATCGCATTAATTATAGCAAATAAAACGACAATAAAATCATATGGCACATAGAAAAGCCGGAGGTACAGCTAAAAACTTAAGAGATTCACAGCCCAAATACCTGGGTATCAAGCTTGCAGACGGCCAAGCGGCTCAAGCAGGCTCTATAATCGTGCGTCAGCGCGGTACGGCCATCATGGCTGGCACCAACGTCTCCGTAGGTAAGGACCATACCCTCTTCGCCCTCAAGGCAGGCACTGTAAAATTCGGCTCCAAGCGCAAACAATCTTTCCACGGCAAAACTTCGGTCAAGAAAGTCGTGAATGTCGTAGTCTAAAGAACCCAAACGAAAAAATCCCCTCATTTGGGATTTTTTCGTACACTCACTATTTTTTAATTTGCTTGAGCAAAAATTTTAGCCGCAGCAGGCAACTTGTCAGGAGCTCCAGGCTTTTTATGTAGGCGCAATACAGATAGGTCTGGGTCAAGCGTTATTTCAATCGTGTCAGGATGTGTAGCATTTATTATATCCGCCCATTTTTTAATTTTTGTTTCAATCTCCATATTTTCCCCTCCTTGGTATCTAAACTGGGCAAAAATCAGACCGTTGTTCGGTAGCCAGGAATACCATTTACGTATCAGTCTGTCTAAAATTGCCGGATGACGATTTAAAAAATTCAAAGGTGCCATCATGCTGCAAATTATCAAATCAATCCTATCTTTGCGAAGAACCTCCCTGATTTTTTGGTCCAAGGCATCATTGTTGGGATCCATTATATCGTCTTCAATAACCGTGTGGCCTTGGGAGATATCATTATCTTTTTCTGTGTCGGTACGGATGTCGTGTAAACAGATACCGAGAGTGTTCACAAAAGTTCCTGGCGGAAAACCCTCTGTGAATAACTTCGATCCTGAGCCCCCAAGTTCCACCGCCACTTTATGCTCGTTTTTCTCCAACGTCCTTACTATATCATTTCTAAAAAAATTACCCTCAAACATATCCGAATATATTACCTCCCCAGGTTTGGCGCTTTTTAGAATTTCGGACGCAGTTGGATGTCCTGGCATTGTATTGAAAAACCTTTGACCGAAACTGTTAATACTTGAATCCCGTGTCCAATCATTCTCATAAGCTGGTTTGCCACCAGATTTTACATATCCTTGCTTCGCAAGTTTTTTATTATGTTCTAGGGCTCTTTGCAATTCAGCACCAAATTGTGGTTTCTCCCGGGGCATTTTCTACGATTTTTCAATTATCAATTTAAACGAGGATTTTTTGCCTTTGATTTGAATGGGAATTTCAAACTCCCCTACTTGTTTGATAGGTTTTTCGAGGTCTAGGGATTCGAGGGATACTTCGGCGTGATGTTCTTTATGCAGAGCCTCAAGGATTTCTTTCGCGTGAATGCCGGAGAACAGATGACCCTTGTCATCCGCCTTGCCCTTGATATGTACTACTTTGCCTTTGATGGCTTCCAGATTTTTCATGAGCAGGTCCTCCTGCACTTCCTTTTCTATCATTATTTCTTTCTTACGAAGCTCAAGCTCCGCGATAGCTTTCAGTGTCGCTGACTCGGCAAGTTTTCTGGGAAAAAGAAAATTCATGGCGTAGCCGTCGTTGACCTCTTTTATGTCGTGCCGCTTCCCTACCCTAGGCACATCTTTTAAAAAGATTACGCGCATGTTTTTATTTATTCCAGTTTAGTAAAATATTTACCGCCTTGTCCAGCTGAGGGTCTCTTTTGAGTTTCTGGTCTTCCGCAGTCATTTCCACCACATAATCCGGCGTGAGTCCTTTTTCGGAAATAGAAACGCCCTTGGGTGTGAGCCACCTTGCGACAGTGACCTTGAGTATGGTGTCCGGAGTGATGTTGACCACTTCCTGCACCGAACCTTTGCCAAAGCTCTGAGAGCCTACGAGTTTGGCGCGGCCTAAGTCCTGCATCGCACCTGCCACTATCTCCGACGCGGAAGCGGAGCCCCCGTCGATAAGTATCACAAATTTTAGCTTGTCGTTAAAAATATTGTAGCCGCGGCTTCGATAAACTTCGGCCGGGCGGTTATCGCCGTAGTCTTCCGTTAGTATTATTTTGCCGCCTTCCACAAACCAGCTCGAGATGTCGATTGAGGCATTCAGATAGCCGCCGGGGTTGCCGCGGAGGTCCAAAAGCAGTTTGTCGGTTTTGGCGGCGGCGAATTCTTTAAGCGCTCCGCGGAAAAGGCTCGCGGCGTTCGCGGAAAAACTATAAAGCCTGATGACGAAAATCTTGTCGTCTCGGAGCTCGGTTTCGAGAGTCGGGATATCTATAGTGTCGCGGATGATTTTTATCTCTTCCGGTTTTTGGCTGCCTTCATGGAGAACCATGAGGACAACCTCGGTGCCCTTCTGTCCGCGGATTAATTTTACGGCTTCTTCCACGGATAGCCCATTGGTATCGGCCTTGTCGATTTTCAGTATTTTGTCGCCGGATTTTATGCCCGCGCGGTATGCGGGCGTGCCCTTGAGAGGTGCGACCACAGTAAGAACTTTGTCCTTGAGCGCGACTTCCATGCCCACACCCTCGAAATTTCCGGCGATGTCCTCTTTAAATGATTTGGTCTCTTCCGGGTCAAAATAAACACTATAAGGGTCGTCCAGAGAGTCCACGAGGCCTTGGATAGCGCCGTAGACCTTTTCTTGAGCGGTTACCTCGCTCGCTACCGGATGTTTTTCGTTTATTTCATTCCATACTTTCCAAAACGGAGCAAAGTCGGCGTCGGTATCTACCGCAGTTTCTTTGCTCGTGACACCCTCGGCCTTTTCTATCGCCGGACGGTTGTTGTCGCCCCAGCGAACGCCCAGAGTGAAAAATAGAATTACAAGCATCACCGTCGCCGCGTAGTGTTTTACTGTTGAGAATTTTTCCATTTTTTTAACCCGTTTCTTCGGGTGAATTTTCCTCCCGTGTCTGCGCTGAAATTTTTATTTTTTTGAAACCCGCATTTTCCCGAAAATTATCAAAAGAACCATCAGAAGCGTTGTCCTTTTTGTGTTCCTGATACATGGCATAGCTTAGGTATATAAGTGCAAGCCCCGTCAAAGTAAACAGCACGTTCTTCCAGGAGGACGGAAAGCCGAGATAGGGCAAAACAGCGGTCCAGACGCCCAAAATCAAAAACATTCGTGCTCTTTGCATGGGTATATTGTATGCCAGAGCTTTCCAAAATGCAAACGGGGCCGCAAGGGTTATTATTCGAAGTATGCGGGTGTATTTATGGACATCCAATCCATAAGCCCGCGCATGATGGACGAAGCGCCGACTGTGCCGTCTGCAGGTCCGCCTTCCATCATGACCGTGAAGGCGTATTTAGGGTTTTCGTATGGAAAAAATCCCACTATCCAAGAGTTGACCTTGTTTTTTGAAAGCCCGACTTGGGCTGTACCGGTTTTCGCCGCGGCTTTCACATAAGGTACGTTGAGCGACGTGGCGGTGCCCAAAGTTACTGTCTGACGCATGCCCTCTTGCACGAAGCCGAAATATTCCGGATTCAGGTCGACTGTCCGTATAAGTTTTTCTTTTTCCGTGTCATTCAAAACCAAATGTGGCGTGAGAAGAGTGCCGCCGTTGCCTATCGCCCCGATGGCGCGGACCATCTCTATCGGAGTGACTTGAAAACCGTATTGTCCGATAGCTGTGTTGTATGTGTCTCCCACCCGCCAAGGGTCGCCGTTAAAGTTTTTGAGTTTCCATTCCTGGTTGGGAATTACGCCGGATTTTTCGTCTGGCCGGTCTATGCCCGTTTTCTCATCCATGCCAAAGAGCTTGGCGTATTTTTCCAGTCTCGCGATGCCGAGCCCTTTTTGGTCTTCAAATCCCCCGCCTATTTCATAGAAATAAATGTCGGAAGAAACCGCGATGGCTTCCATCATGTTGGTCCAGCCGTTCACGCGCCAGTCCTTGAATACGGATTTTTGATCCGGGAAATATGGATTTGGAAGGGAGATGGAGCCGGTGGAAAGAATTTCTTTATAAGGGTCGATGATTTCTTCCGCGAGCGCGGCCAAGGCGAAAAACGGCTTTACGATGGAGCCGGGAGTATAAAGGCCGGAAATATCCCGCTCGAGGAATGCCTTGCGCTTGTCGTTTAGGTAGCCATTGATAGTCGCTTTGTCGGAGCCGAGAGAAAGGACCTCGGAATTGTATTCCGGAAAACTCGTCGAAGCCAAGATTTCTCCATTACGCAGGTCCATGACGATGCCCGCGCCGCCGCTGAAAGTATGTTGGTCCGCGTGGGATTTTATCAGCGCGAATAATTCTTTTTGAATGTCTGCGTCTATCGAAGTTATGAGGTCAGTCCCCTGCTTTGGAGCGTTGACGATATTTTCGGAATAAGTCTTGCCGCGAGCATCCGTCTCGATAATTTTCGCGCCGTTAATCCCAAGGAGTGTTTGGTGGTATTGTTTTTCCAGTCCGTCTTTGCCTATAAATTCTCCCTGCCAATAGTTGCCGGAACTGTCCTTGGTCGGATAGCTTACGTATCCCAAAAGGTGCGAAAACCCAGGAGTTATATAGGCGCGAGTGGGCACGGGCGAGTCTTCCGACCTTTCGTTCCATGCGAGCTCCTGCTTATTACGGTCATATATGATGCCGCGGTCGGCGAAAATAATTATCTTTTCCAAGACATTGTTTTGGCTCCGGTCAAAGTAGGCCTCACCTTTGCCGATTTGAAGATATGCCAAGCGGCTGCCAAAGATGCCGACGAAAAACAGGAACAGGATGCCCAGCGCGAAAATTGTTTTCTTGGGTATTGTTTTTTCGATTCTGCCTTCAAATTGCTGGCGGTCGAAATTTGCAAGATTTTTGGAATCCAGAAATATCTCGTCCGGTTCGACGAAAGTATTGCCCCGCCTGTTATTTTTTCTAAAGATTCTCCAGACCATCTTTATTTGTAAAATTTAAGCTTTCCTTTTATAATCTCCGT
>JALYJR010000040.1 GCA_030775165.1 bacterium
CCCATTGCCGTACCTACGACGTCATTCCTGACGGGATCTGATTGCCGTATCTCAAACGTCCCGGAACGACTCGCTCGACCTCCGGGCGTTTCGTTTTAATGAGCAAATATTTTCGGCACAGATTCGGTCAAGCCGAACATGGGGCCTGAGGAGATCAGTGCTATGACGTCGCCGTCCCGTACTATTTTTTGGAGAATTTTCAACGTTTCTTTTTCATTTCGCGCTGTGCGGACAGGGAAGTGTTTTTTGGCTTCTCTCCAGATTTCCGAAGTAGATATTTCTCCCGGACCTTTAGGGCCGCGGGAAGTGGCCGGCAGTATTATGACTTCGTCCACCCCCTTGAAAATATTTTTATACCAAGGCAAAAATTTTTTATTTCTCCATGAAAACGCATGCGGCTCGAACACGGCGACAATTCTTTTATCGGGGAAATGAAGATGGAGAGCGTCGAATATAGCTCTCGCCTTTTCATAAGAAGAACCGAAACCGTCGTAGACCGGAATGGTGCCTTTGGGATTTTTCAGTTCTATTCTACGTTTTATGCCGCTAAAGCTTTTCACGGCGCCGGCAAAAACAGGAGGGGATATTTTTCCTGCCTGCGCAGGCAGGTTACTTTCCAAAAGAAATGCCGCGGCGCCCACAATGTTCTCGATGTTGTGCCTGCCGAGGAGCTTAGTCTCTATCTTTATGATTTTTTTACCTTTTCGTATCAGGTCAAAGGATGTAACCTTGCCGTATTTTAAATTTTCCGCGAACCAATCTGATTTTTTATCATCTACGCTATAGCTCAGAGTGCGGCATTTTGAGTGCCGAGCAACTTCTTTGGTATTTTTGGCATTTTTAGCGTAGACCAAAAGACCTTTCGCGGGAATTTTCGCCACCAGTTTTTTATACGTCGCCACATACGATTTTTCTGTCGGGAACATATTTACATGATCGTGTAGGGCAGAAATTAACAAAACAGCATTCGGCTTAAGATGCAAAAATTTGGAAGTGTTGTCCCAATTGGAGGAGGGATATTCATCGCCCTCGAGCACAAACTCGCCGCCTCGGCCCAGGTGCGAGGAATTTTTGAGGTCAAGCGGGATAGCGCCGATGAAATACGACGGGTCTTTTTTGCCGCGGACGAGGCACCAGGCGACAAGCGCGGATAGGGTAGATTTACCGAAGCTTCCCGCGATAACCAGATTTTCGGTGCGATTCGACAAGAGCGCGAGCATTTCGGGTAGGGATTTTATGGGGAGGTCTCTTCGGATGGCTTCGCGGGTTTCCACGTTGTCACGCTCCGAAAGGCCCGCGTGTTTACCGATAACCACGAGATTCACATCGCCCGGAATGTTTTCCGGGCGGTAATTTTCATGAAAGGATATTTTATTTCTTTTTAAAAGTCCCGCGACCGGTTCGAAAGATTCGTCATCCGAGCCCGAGACCTTAAACCCGGCTTCTTTTAAAAGCACCGCGAGCGCCGACATGCCGGCACCCGATATGCCTATGAGGTGGATTTTATTTTTTTTGTTCATGGCGGTTTCTGGTGCTTCCGGTAAAATAGCTTCCTAGCAGGGCTTCTTTCATGCGCATCAAAAGCGCGCCCCACTGCTGTTCCGGATCATGTTTGAACTTTTTACCGTCTACCAGAACATCGAGGGGGTACATGGTCTTGCCGTCCACGAAGACGCCGGTGGTAAGGTTTGAGGCGGAGATAGTTTCGATTTTAAATCCCTCCATAAACGACAACTTCGCCAGCTTTTCCTGATAGACGGGCAGGTACTCCACCTGAGCGAAAGAACCGAAGCATTTGAATTGATTGAGGAAAGCCAGCACCAAAAATCCTGGCAGAAGGGCTGAGCACAGCCGGCCTTCCGAAAGTTCTTTGATGAGCGCTTCGGGATTATCCAGCGGTATTTTGCGGCTACGGCTGTTCAAAACATTACCGTGTAGGAAAAAATTCTCCATTTCCTCATACTTACCCCTCATTACCGGCGCGTAAAACATGATTTCGTCGGGGAAGGCACCCATGAACTCGTCTCGGGTCTTGGGGTCGAAAAATATCTTGTGCATCACGTGCGAACGGTCGTCCAACACTAAAACCAAGTACTCGGAGATTACTTCATTTATGTCGAGATAAACGAGATTATTTTTCCCCAAGGCCTGCCGCTCAATATGCTGGCAGGACTGAAGTGCCCATTTGGTGTAGGACTGGCCTTCTGCCGCAAAGGGGAAGTACTGGGTAATATTTTTAGGGAGTTCGGCCATGGTGTCCACGAGTTTTTTAGGCACAACACTGCGGTACACCAGCGCGTCCTGAAGTGTGCTGGGAAACAGGTTCAAGCTGTGAGTTTTGCGGTTTATGCGGCCGGGGCGGGTATGGTTTGAGAAAGGTATGCCGGAATACATGCCGACCACGTAAAAATCTTTTTCCGGAGTGCCGAGCGACCCCAGCCAGTTGATGCAGAAGAATCGTGGGCCCTCCGTGGCGCCCAAGTGGGGAGTGGTCTGGAGCACCCGTCGCCTTTGTAGAGAGTCTAGGATATCTTTTTTAAACAAGTCCGTGAATCCAAGGCGGAGGAGCTCCTTATCAAAGGCGCGGACTAGTTCGGGTTCCATCGCCCGCTTGGGGCGCCAGAAATTTAGTTCTTTGGAGTAGGTGAGGCAGGTTTTATGCCAATTTTGGTCTATACATTGGGCCAATCGGAGCTTGCCGGCGGCTCGGAGCGCAGAGGATATGGCCGCCATCCTCCTTTTGAGCAGTATTTGCATTAACAAATACTACCCGTTTTGTCCGGTCTTTGCAAATGGAGGCGGACCTTTTCCACAGACCCTTTATAGTCCCATTTTTAAGCCTTCTTGTCAAGTCATCTATCCTAAAATACCCTTATTTAACAACGTATATTCAAGTTGACATATAGGAAATATGTTGTCTAACTATTGACTTTTAAGCCCAAGTATGCTAGTATGTAGATAATCCCTTAAGTCAAGGCGAAAGCCCCAGCACAAGAGATCGTGAGATTGCCGCATGGCTACATTTCAGTTACGACGTTGGCGGAGCACAATACCGCTCAAATATGAAAAACAAAAATCTAATACGTTTCGTGCAGTCTTTGGTGCTTTTGCCCGTGATGACATCTTCCTTTTCTTTGGGAGATTTGCAAAATACCAAAACCGCCGACAATATATTGGCTAAAATAAATATAGAAACCGAGGGCGCCTCTGCTGTTAACCCAGCTAAGGATTCCGAAGTTTTGACCAGAGAAACGCGGGCGCAAGCCATTGATGCTTATTTCAAGGAGCGCCAGATGCCGCTTTCTGGTCACGGCATGGGAATGGTTCTAGCCGCTGAAAAATACGACCTTGACTACCGTCTATTGGCAGCTATAGCTACTCGTGAGACCACTGGCGGACAGCAGGCATGTCCTGTAACTTACAGTCGTACCGGCGATATGGGTTATAGATACAATGTGTTCGGCTGGGGCAGCTGCAAGATAAAATTTCAGTCCTACGAAGACGGGTTCGAGGTTCTCGCAAGGAATTTGAGCGGTAATAATCCAAATACAGCATTCCATTATGCGGACAAAGACACCAAAGGAATACTCCAAGCTTATAACCCGCCGTCCATCGTGCCTCGTTATGCGGAACAAGTCATGAACATCATGAACACCATCGGTCCCGCCAATCTCGGCACAGTAGAAGGCCTCGCACAGTCTTAATCTTAAATTTTTATACTAATTACCACCAAACCCCCGCCAGCTGGCGGGGATTTTTATAATAATGTGTTAAAATACATGATATAGTTATGGCATTAGAACGATATATAACCACAAATAGGTACTCTCAATCCAAAGATAAGGTTTCTGACCCTGCAATTCTCAGAGATAAAATAATAAAGGCGTTTGTCAAAAACAACAATGAAGGAATTCATGAAGAGGAACGGGAGGATTTTTTGCGACGATTGGCTCATAAGGACATAACGGATGCAGAGATTACCAGCTTTCTAACTGAAAACGGCAACTCTTTTGGAGAAAGAAATATGCTGCCTATACTGGCACTCAAGGAGGCATTGCAGAACAGCGCCGGACATCGAATGTTCCTGAATCTCTTATTGTCAAAACCCCCTCAAAACAGCGTATCTGTTCCGGCTATCATGAGTGTTTTGGATACTTATGCCTCCCCTGACCGTTTCGAGAAATTGATTGAAAAAACTGCTGGCATATTGGCGGGGCAGCGGGAAGTGGCAGCAGATGCCCAAAGACATGGTGCGGAACTAGCTAAGTTGTTGTATGGAGAAAAACAAGACCTCTGGGAACAATTAAAGATACTACGTGAGGAGGCCGAAGGTAAATATGAGCGTACGTTCGAAGACTCGGGTATAAAAATCAGGAATCTTGAAGAAGAGGAGGTACGCGAAATACTTTCAAAAGTAGAGGTCCATGGAGATCCATGGCAGGGGAAACTTCTGAAATCTGGCGATCTGGAGACAGAAGGGGTGGGGCCAAGAATAAAAATTGAAATCGGCGGCTACGTGTTGTACTGTTCGTACCCGTATGAATGGCACCAGGGTAGACGCGTGGTTGTAGGTTATATCAGAGACAAGAATGAGGAATTCGCCGCGCGTTCGTTTTATCTCAGCAATTCCCAGGGCATTTGGAAATATTTACCCAAATACTTAATGTTAGACGGTCGGCTTGCTTGGCTCCAAAAGGGTTATGGAGAGGAATCGCTGTCTTTACCGACAGAATTCCAAAGAGCGCTTGCGCACATCGACAAGGAAAATCCTTTATCTGTCAACGTAAAAAACCCTGACTTCATATTTGAGGGACTGCTCGCCAAACCTATTCAATGGCTGCAGAAGACGCACAGAGGCCAAATACGTACGTTGCTGAAGTGAAAAAGGAACCCAATAAGCTGGAGGGAAATTTTTACCCAAGTATTTTCAATAAGAGAGTATCTCCTGAGCAAATGGTTTTTTTGGATTCTCAGCAATATCCGAATTTCTCCCACGTTATTTCCGGGTGGGAGCAAGACTCGATTCTGTATGGTCCCATAGAGATAGAGGTTTTCAATTCCAATAATAAAAAGCTCAGATATATGTTCTGTAGCGATAATCTGGGACGAGCTTGGATTGGCGGCATCGAAGTAAATGCACCGGTTGGCACTACCGGTCTGCGCGAGCAATGGGTAAACGGCGGTGATTTAACTACACCCGCATATGAATACGACATCCACGCCGATGAATATGGAAATTCTAACCTAACAAGCGGACATTATGTGGATATGTTTGAAAATTATCTACAGCATATCCCAATCATAAAACAATATATAGCTGAACGGAAAAAAAGAAAAAAGCATAAATAAAAATCCGCATTTTTTGCGGATTTTTATTTATGGCCCTTGTCTTTATTTGCCTTCGAGATACACCAAGGTCATCTTCTGGTCTTTGGGTTCGAAGAGGGTAATCTGGAAATTGTAATGCTTGCCGAGTTCGAGCGCTTCCCGTAGTTTTATTTCGGAAGGGAAGGTGGAATTGTGCACAAGTCCCGCTACGCCTTCCTTGATGGACACCAGCGCGCCGTGCTTGTTGTACTTTATGACCACTCCGCCCACGATGTCGCCCTTCTTGAGCTTGCCCTCGAATTCTTTCCAAGGATTTTCTTTGAGCGCCTTGAGAGAGAGGGAGATTTTACCTTCCTTTATTTCGATTACCTTAGCTTTTACCTGCTCGCCGACTTTAAACATAGCTCTCGGGTCTTCGACGAGGCCCCAGTCGAGCTCCGAGATGTGCACCAAGCCCTCGAGACCTTCTTCGAGCTTTAGGAATACTCCGAAGTCCACAATGCCCGCGATTACGCAGTCCAAGACATCGCCTATGTTGTACTTTGACAGTATTTCTTTCTTTTCTTCGGGATTATTTTCTTTCTCAGAGAAAATGAGCTTGCCTTCTTTTGGAAGGGTGGAGATTATCATCACCGATATTTTTTCACCCACGAGCTTCTTGAGTTCTTTTAAGATTTTATCCTTATCCGAGTCGAGCACCCGAGGGTAATGTTCCGGCTTGAGCTGAGAAGCAGGCAGGAAGCCTTGTATGCCTTGCCATTCCAAAATAAGTCCGCCCTTGTTCGCGTCTTTTACTTCCAAAGTGAGTACCGTCTTGCCTTTGATGGCTTTTTCCGCCTCGCTCCATGCGAGCGCCTGCTTTGCTTCTTTGAGCGATAGTTCTACATAGCCGTCTTCATTTTCAGCGTCCACGATTTTTGCCTTGATGATGTCGCCGATGCTCATCTTGTTTATGACGTCTTTGGCGTTTATGAATTCACGTCCGTAAATGATGCCCGTGCCCCAAGGCGCCAGGTCCACATACACGGAAGATTTGTCCACGAGTATGACCGAGCCCTCTATCAGAGCATCGACTTCCGGTCTGTTGGCGCTTCGATCCACCACGCTGCTTAAAACCGTATTTTCTTCCACTACTACTGCCGTTTCTTCTTCTTTTCGCATAAATTTAATTCGCTTTAAATTAAAACATCCGCGATAAAGCGGATATAAGGCTCAGGTTCTGATTTTGCCCTTATGGCGCTATCAGGGTTACCCCAAATCCTGCTTGTAATAATTTAATTCAGTTGTATCACTACTCTACTACAAATTTACCAAAATGCAAGTGCTTCGCTATTGACACAAAATAGTTACGACATCGTCTCCATCGCCGTAATTTTGGGTCTTATTCGGCCCGAAAGACTGGACCACTCTTGCTGCAGTCGTACTGCCGCGGCATCCGTTCGTCGTCGCGCCGCAAGCATAGTCCGGGTCATAATAATAGTTTGTGCCCCAAGGATCCAAAGGAACCGTACTCATGTAGGGTCCTCGCCAGCTAGGGAATGTGCCGTCGGTAGCGGAGACGCCCGCCTCCGGAGTGTTCAAATATATTTCTGGGTTTTGTATGCACGGTGAGAGCGATTGCATGCCGGGATAAAAGCCGGTCTCATTGTAGAGCATGTTGATAGCCGATTCCAGCTGCTTTATCTCCGTTTGAGCTTTGGCGACCTTTGCCTTTTCTCGGGCGCTGTTTAAGCTGGTAAAGACGATGGAGGACAATAAACCTATGATGGATAATACCACCATGAGTTCTATAAGGGTAAAGCCTTTATTGTACCGTGTGACTTTTCGGAGGAGCATATTTTTCTTAATCATCTTTTTGTGGCAGGCCCAGTTCGGGATTTTGTAGCGCTTCTTTGGGTATATCGGGGCCGCTGCTTAATATCAATATGAGGGAAACAGCCAGAGCCAAAATCGCGAGTCCGGCCAAGACATACAACGCTCCGCTCTCTTCCTTTATCCGCCCGCCGGAATGTTTAACCAGCCAGTCAGCCATGTTTGAAGTTTGGGATTTTTTAGAAACAACGGGCACCTGCCTGAGGGCTTCTTCCCGGTCCTTTTCTTCCAAATCCTTGAGGGCTTTTTTAATCTGTTCGTTTGCCGGGTCAATATTTGTTGCCATTTTCATATTATACCCCATGAGGTTTTTTTGGCAAAATGGTAGTGTTTTTCTAAATTTTTGCTATAATAAACACAATGATAATAACGTATTTAGGCAAGCAATTTTTCAAAATCGGGCAGGGCGAATTGGTCCTGGCATTCAATCCCGTGAGCAAAAGCTCAAAAACCGGCATAACCGCAAAATTTGGCGCTGACATCGCACTCGTAACCACGAACCATCCGGACTATAACGGCATAGAACAGCTTTCCCACGGTGAACGCGAACCTTTCGTTATTAAAGGCCCCGGCGATTACGAGATTCGGGAAATTTTCATCAAAGGAGTGTTGTCCCAGGCGGAGATTGGAGAGAAAAAATACATGAACTCCATATACCTTTTCACGCTCGACGGTATCACTATCGCTTTTTTGGGAGCGCTAGGTGAAGCGGAAATTTCCAAGGATTCCCGCGAGGCGATAGGCAGCCCGGACATCCTTTTTATTCCCATCGGCGGCGGAGGCCTGCTTGATGCCAAGGCGGCAGGAAAACTCGCTTCAACCTTGGAACCCAAAATAATAATTCCGATGGATTACGACGACAAGGCCCTCAAAGCATTTCTCAAAGAAATGGGCGAAGAAGGCGCGGAGGTCACGGAAAAGCTCACGCTCAAGAAAAAAGACCTTGAAGGCAAGGAAGGTGAAGTGGTAGTATTACGAGTAGCCTAATCAATGCATATGCAAAAAATAATCCATAACATTCATAAGCATGTTCACAAAGTTCGCAATCAGCCGGAACACGTGCGGCAACATATCTTGCATGTGGCCACCGTCGTTTTTGCGGCAATCTTATTTTTGTTATGGGTCGTTTCTTTAGGTAGGAATTTTACAAAACAAGATACCCGCGCGGAAGTACGCGATGATCTTGAGCCATTGTCGGCGCTTAAAGCGAACATACTCGGGGGTTATCAGAGCATAACGGAACAGAATGGCGAAGAATAATAAAGACAATGGAGTGAAAGACGGCGGTCTTCCTCAGGGCGATACTATACTCCCGGTTGATGTGGTGACGGAGATGAAGGAGTCCTACTTGGCGTATGCCATGTCGGTGATAACTTCCCGTGCCTTGCCGGATGTGCGCGACGGACTCAAGCCCGTGCATCGGAGGATTTTGTTTTCCATGAATGAGTTGGGCCTGACTGCCTCGGCGCGTTTTCGTAAATCTGCGGCAGTAGTCGGAGACGTGCTGGGAAAATACCACCCGCATGGCGATACCGCGGTCTATGATTCCATGGTGGGTATGGCGCAGGATTTTTCTTACCGTTACCCGCTTGTGCTGGGTCAGGGAAACTTTGGCTCTATCGACGGCGACAATGCCGCGGCCATGCGTTATACCGAAGCGAAAATGTCTAAAATATCAAGCGAGCTTTTGCGTGACCTGGAAAAGGAGACAGTGGATTTTCGTCCGAATTACGACCAGACCCGAAAAGAGCCGATAGTGTTTCCCGCAAGTGTTCCCGCGCTACTTTTGAATGGCACGCTCGGCATCGCGGTCGGTATGGCGACCAACATCCCTTCGCACAATCTGGCGGAAGTGATAGACGCTACGGACCACCTCATAGAAAATCCGGAAGCGACCACTGAGGACCTGATGCAATTTATCAAAGGCCCCGATTTTCCGACTGGCGGGGTGGCCTACGGACACAAAGATATGCTGCATGCTTACGGCACGGGTCGGGGCGGGGTAGTTTGCCGCGGCGAAGCCGAAATAGTCGAGGAGAAAGGGGGAAACTTTTCCATAATCATTACCTCAATACCTTTCCGGGTCAACAAAGCGAATCTCATAATGTCCATCGCGGAACTGGTTCAGGAGAAAAAGCTTGAAGGCATTAAAGCTTTGCGTGATGAGTCCACCAGAGATATCCGCGTGGTCATCGACCTTAAATCTTCCGCCCATCCGGAGAAAGTGCTCAATTACATTTACAAAAATACCCAGCTGGAGCAAAATTTCAATTTCAACATGGTGGCCCTTGTGGACGGAGTGCCGCAGACCTTGTCCTTAAAATCAATACTGGACGAATTCATTAAACACAGGAAAGAAGTGGTCAAAAAACGCTCCGCTTACGACCTGCGCCGGGCGGAAGAACGCGAACATATACTGCTCGGCCTCAAAAAAGCGCTGGACAAGATAGACCGGGTCATCACGGTTATCCGTAATTCAAAAAATTCGGCTGTTGCCAAAGAAAATCTTATCAAGGAGTTTAAATTTTCCGACCTGCAGGCTGGCGCAATACTGGAAATGAAGCTTGCAAAGCTCGCGGGCCTCGAGCGCAAGGCGGTGGAAGACGAGCTAAAAGAAAAACAGAACTTCATAGCGGAGATGAAAGACCTGCTCGCGAGTCCCAAGAAAATTTTAAAGGTTATTTCCAAAGAACTAAGCGAAATCAAAGAGAAATACGCGGATGAACGGAGGACGAAAATTGTCCGCGGCGGAGTGAAAGAAATTTCCGACGAAGACCTCGTGCCTGACAAAGAGACCGTACTGGTGCTTACCCAGGGAGGGTATGTGAAATGTACCGATCCTTCCGAGTATCGCGCCCAAAAGCGGGGCGGGGTAGGAGTTATAGATCTGGAAACCAAAGAAGAGGATTTTGTGACCATGCTGGTCTCCGGCTCTTCACATTCTAACCTGCTCTTCTTCACAAACATGGGCAAGGTTTATCAGATGAAAATGTACGATATTCCGGAAGGCCGGCGAGCTACGCGTGGAAAATCGATAATGAATTTCTTGCAGCTTTCAGCGGAAGAAAAAGTAAATTCTATCCTAGCTATGCCTAAGGATTTGTCTAAAGCGGGGTCGTCCCTCGTGCTGGTTACCAAGAACGGCACTGCCAAGAAAATGGCCACCGAGAGTTTCAAGGACGTGCGGCGTAGCGGTATCATCGCTATTCGTCTCGACAAGGATGACCAGTTGGTGTCGGCGTTGTCGACCGAGAAAGGGGACGAAGTGCTTGTGGCGACCGCACAGGGCCAGTCCATCAGATTTAAAGAGTCCGACGTGCGCGAGATGGGCAGGACGGCCGGCGGAGTTTCCGGCATAAGACTGGGCAAAGGCGACGAAGTTATCGGAGTGGATGCGGTAAAAAAAGACCAGAAAGAAGGGTTTTTCCTTACCATGAGTGCGAACGGTTTCGGCAAAAAAACCAGTCTCAAGGAATACAAGGTTCAAAAACGCGGCGGCAGCGGCATAAAGACCGCTAAAGTCACCGGCAAGACCGGCAAGCTTATTGTGGCCAAGGTTCTTACCGGCACAGAAGAGGAGCTCATCGCTATGTCGAAAAAAGGGCAGGTCATACGCACGGCGCTCAAAGATGTTTCCGCCCTGGGCAGACAGACACAGGGAGTGACTATCATGCGTCTCCGTTCAGGCGACGGCATCGCATCGCTCACATGCATCTGATTCCTGTCTAAAGCTTTAGCTTTTTGGTACAATATATACATGTTCAGCAATCCCGAAAAAAATTTAAGGGTTTTCGGACTAAAGGAAGATAGCGTAGTTGCGGACTTGGGCGCAGGCACTGGTTATTATTCCATAGCCGCGGGCCGTCTTGCGCCCGGGGGCAAGGTTTATGCGGTGGAGATAGAAAAAGACTACCTCGATACTATCAGTCATAAGGTTCGGGAAGCGGGGCTCGCGAATGTGGAAATAATTTGGGGCAATGTAGAAAAAAGGGGCGGGACTAAAATCCGCGACGGCGCAGTGGATGTGGTCATAGCTTCAAACATCCTTTTCCAAGTCGAGGACAAGGACGCATTTGCCATGGAGGCGTACAGGATATCCAAACCCCAAGGCCGCGTATTTTTATCCGATTGGGCGGAAAAATCAATCATGTCTAAAATTGCAATATCCAAAGCGAAAGCCCGGGCTATATTTGAACAGCACGGTTTTACGTACGAGCGGGATATAGACACAGGCGCCGAGCATTATGGTATGATATTTAGAAAGG
>JALYJR010000041.1 GCA_030775165.1 bacterium
TGTTCGAGCCGCATGCGTTTTCATGGAGAAATAAAAAATTTTTGCCTTGGTATAAAAATATTTTCAAGGGGGTGGACGAAGTCATAATACTGCCGGCCACTTCCCGCGGCCCTAAAGGTTCGGGCGAAGTATCCACTTCGGAAATCTGGCGCGAAGCCAAAAGACACTTCCCTGTCCGCACAGCGCGAAATGAAAAAGAAACGTTGAAAATTCTCCAAAAAATAGTAGGGGACGGCGACGTTATAGCCCTCATCTCCTCCGGCCCTATGTTCGGACTCACCGAATCTGTGCCAAAAATATTTGCGACCTCATGGAAGCAAAAATAGCTGGTTGTTTGGTGTGAAGTTGGAACCTTTTTGTTGAGGAAATAAGGGTGATATTTAATCAAACAGCTAGTTTAGAGGAAAACCTATTGTAAGAAATAAAATTAGTCCATCCACTCAAATCTTCCGCTAAGAACTACATTAGGGTCTAAGTTAAATTTTTCCGAAACTATGTACATGGGTATAATATTTAAATCCACAATGGCTCTATCGTTTATCGAGTCTTCCTTTATCCGCGCCTGCACAATCTTACGAATATCAGGGAAATTTCGAAAGTTGTCAGGAGATCTATAGGCTACGATTCCTTCGTTTTTTAGTCTCGCCACCTCCGCTTCCTCAAGTATTGTACCAATTCGGTATGGTGATTCGGTAGGTAGCGAGACAACAAACCCATGACGTTCAATGATCTGTCTCATTTTTTCGATTATAGAATAAAGTTCTTGGCAATCTTTGGCATAGCTAGGGTGAGCTTTCTCATTTGCAAGGTCATAACCATCAACAAGATACTCTATTCTAAATACATTATGTCCGACACCGGAGAAAAAATTATGAGCTGCCGCCTTCAAGGTTTTAGTATCTTGATCAGGAGTATGAGCGCTTTCTTTATATTTTTCTGCTTCTAGTCGTTCTATATTATCTTGTAGTGCCTTCCAGACGGGTGGTTTAGTAGCTGTGGGATTCTTTTTTAAAGCGTTTTCGTCGTACTTTAAATTAAAGATCGTAGCTAGCTCCGGCTGTCTTTCCACAAATCGTTCCATAGCTTCCATTAGCTCTCGTTGTGTTTGTCCGAAAAATTCTACACCTTCTTGTCCTTTAAAAGGAGGATTATCTAAACGGTCTTTAAATGCAATCATCCTATCTCGAAAAAGTTTCTCCAACTTTATTCTAAACTCACCTGCCAAAAATCTTTGAAATTCTTCATCTGATATTTCTTCCTGTTCTCCTGTTATACCGTAGCCTACTGATGACAATTCGGGCACGAGTCTACCATCATCATCTATCCAGTTAAAAGTAGGTAATTTTATGGCTCCCTGCTCAACCACTTCTATGTGCGAATCTATCTCTTTAACAAAACCTCGGGCCACTTCAAATAATCTTCTCATGCGTTGAGCCTGTTTAGGTTTTATACCTAATTCTGTTGCTGTCATAAGAGGTTGTTTCCCATCCAGATTCATATGTTTATTTTATATCTAAGCTAGTAATTACAAATACTATAAACCTTTATTCATAAAAATCCAAGATTTTCTTATTGCAAACTTGCCTAAAAACGCTAACTTATCCTCAAAGCTGGGAGTTTGGTACGATGTTGGAACCACTATTTTAGCAAACCACCAAAAAAGACAAGACCGCACGCGAACATGAAGTCCTGTCGTGCGGTCAAATAGCTGTGATCAACCTCTTCTTATAGCCCGGTATCTTCCATCCTTAGAAACGAAGACGTGTCCGGATGCAGCAAGAGCGTCGAGTTCCGTCTGCAGATACCGGGCAGAGATGAGCCTTTCAGCCTTGGATCTTGTCCACCCAAGGCTATCTCCGATCAGCCTGATGAGCTGACCTGGAAGGAAGTGTTTGTTGCTACTGGCAAGGGCGTCAAAAATCTCTGCACGGCTCGGGCGTTCGGTAAGTTCGAGGTTACGCATTGGGACACTCTCCTATGTTCCCCCAGCATCTAAAGCTGGATGGGTCAGAAAAAAGAAAAATTATTTCTTCTCTCTTCTGAACCATCCAACGAATTTTAAAATACAATTTACACTACAATAACACTTTTATGCGTAAAAATCAATAGCTGACTGTTTGGGACGATATGGGAACTTTTAATTATAATGGTTTGCCATATGCTTAACCGCATCCAAAAGATTGGGAGCCGTATAGGTGGCTTCTTTTACTGTAACTGGCTTGTTGGCTGTTTGGACCAGAACGGTTTTTGTACCGGCATTAATACCCGCCAGGATGTCAGATTCCCGGTCACCAACCATATAAGATCTTAAGAGTTCCACATTAAATTCTTTGGCGGCCTTCAGTAGCATGGCTGGCTTAGGTTTGCGGCACTCGCAATTGTCCTCGGGAGAATGCGGACAAACATAAGTTTTGAGAACCTTGATGCCGCTAGGTGCAAGCATTTCTAAAACTTTATTATTTATTCGGTCAAAGTCCTCGCGGCTAATCCTGCCTTCCGCAATGCCCGCTTGGTTGGTAATCAGGATGATGGCAAAGTTATGGTCAGCCAAGTATTTCAGGGCCTCTATGCTATCAGGGAATAATTTTATTTTATCTTCCCTATCTAACCTCTCGTCTTCAGGATCGAAAATCACTGTGCCATCCCGGTCTAGAAATATTATTTTCATAGTAACTTTTAAAAACTATTTCTACTGAAAAGCTTGCTGTAGTTCCTCGAGGTCATCAAAATGGCTTTTGACGCCTTTGACATCCTGATAAGTCTCATGGCCTTTGCCGGCGACGAGGATTATGTCGCCCGTTTTCGCCCGTTTAACACCTTCCGCTATCGCTTCGCGGCGGTTGGTTACTATGGTAACTCTTTTCAGGTCATCCTGCGAAAGCCCGGTGGTCATATCTTCAATAATTTCTTCGGGTGCCTCGCTTCGCGGATTATCGGAAGTCAAAATCGCGACATCGGACATAGAGGCACCAATCTTACCCATCTTGGGACGCTTTAACGGATCGCGGTCGCCGCCGCAGCCAAAAATCGTAATGAGTCTGCCGTCTTTTGCTTTAACTTCTTGCACCGCGGTTATTATTTTTTCCAATGCGTCTGGGGTATGCGCGTAATCCACTACCACCAGCACTCCTGACTCGGAAGTAAAGTGTTCAAACCGCCCCCGCGGGGGCATGACATCCTCCAGTATCTTTTTTACTTTGCCCATGTTGAAGCCCAAGAGTTTGCATGCGCTCCAAACGGCCAAAATATTGTAAGCATTAAATTTGCCCAGCAGTTTGGAGCGCAAAACATCCTTCCCCGCTTTTATCTCAAGCCCCGAGAAATCCAGCCGGTTAATCTGCCCCATAAAATCCGCGACGTTCTCGAAGCCATATAAATATTTATGCGCCTTTATACCTTCCATTATCCTTTTACCATAAGGGTCGTCGGCGTTGGAGAGAGCAAAGGCATGCGGGGAAAGCATTTTAAAGAATTTTTTCTTGGCGTTAAAATAATTTTCAAAATTTTTATGATAATCCAAATGGTCATGCGTCAGATTTGTAAATACACCGCCATAAAAAGTAATGCCGGCCACTCGGTTTTGGTCCATACCGTGCGAAGAAACTTCCATAAAAACAAATTGGCACCCCGCATCTACCATGCGATTTAGCAACCGCTGTAGTTCCGCGGGCTCGGGCGTAGTGAAATTCGTAGGCAAGCGTTCGCCGTCGATTATGTTCTCGACCGTACCTATCAGTCCGGCCTTGTAGCCGAGCGCTATGGCTATCCGGTACAAGAGCGTTGTGGTCGTGGTCTTGCCGTTGGTCCCCGTCACGCCCACGATCTTGAGCTCCTTAGACGGGTCGCTAAAAACGTTCCAAACCGCGAGCCGGGTATTTACTTCTTTGTGGGGCCGCCAGCCCCTGAGGAAATTTCGGAGCTTAAGGAATAATTCAAACAGCATATTTATATTGATTAAATATTTTTAAAAAAAAATTTGTGACCTACTTTTTACGGGAATTCCATTTCTGGTCTTTAAGCTTCCGGTCCACAAACCATGGATCGCGGGAATTTGACCACCAGCTGTCCGGTTCCGTTTTAACCAGCATCGCTCCCATGGATTTACCGGCCCGAGTCTTGAGCCGTTTCTGTGCGACTTTTATCCAGCCCTTGGCCTTTTGGTTGCCTTTTATTTCTTCCGCCCGAAGAGACGATATCCACTCCAAAATATCCGCGTCTTTCACGAGCGTCGCTTCAAGTGTCTTGCGCGCCCTTTCTTCTTCGAACAAATTTAATATCTCCGGCCCAAAAGGCACGCTCTGGGACATATCTTCCACGGCTCGGGCTTCCGCGAGGCGGCCGTAGCGTTGATGTACATAATTGTGGTCCGAAGTTCTGCCCTCACCGATGTCATGAAAGAGCGCCATAAGCACCGCTTTGTCTTTATCGGCCTTGGGCTCAAGATAGCAAAGAGCATACGTTATCATAGCCGTATGAAACAAGTGTTCCGCGACAGACTGGCTGCCGCTCCCCAGAAACCAAAAGCCCGACCGGGGCGTCTGGCTGTGTATCCCCGTCTCGTAGATAAAATTCGCTATTTGGGCGTGTATTTTTTTGTCTGACTTTTTCGCCATAGTACTATAATCTACAGTTTAGCAAAAATTACGAATTACTGCCCGTGGCATTTTTTATACTGATGTATTAATGGAAAGGCTCCTTTCCTTCCTGTAAAGACTCGCTAAATTTTCTTGGTCTTGTTTTCCTAGTCCCAAAAGATCTAAAAGGGTAAACAGGTCTTTCTCGCATTCATTTTCAAAATCACCTTCGCGGTAGCTTGCCCAACTTCTCTCGCGTTCTTTTGTTGTAAAATTAGCATAGTCAATTATTTTAAAATCAACAACTTGATCGTTCTTTGTACGCAGAGCAAAACTTATATTTGGATGGTAGTCATACATTCCGTGATTATGTACTGTGGCTAGAGCTTTAACCATTCCTTCCGTTATATCCGTAGGGATTTCTCTTATCAGCGATGACAGCACGACCTCAATAACCTCATATTCACCATTTCTTGTTAAATCTTCCATCGCAAACAAAAATTCGTCCTTTTCGTCTGCGGAGCGTTTTTTTATAATTTTTGCGAATTCAACTACGGGTAAATTTAACATTTTCATCTTCTGATAAATTTCCATTGAATCTTTAGCTTCTTTCATGTTCCCTATTTCTTTATAAACATAAAATTTCTCGCCTTCCGGCGTGTCAAGATTTTTTCGCCTTAATCCAATTTTTCTGCCCGTATGCGCACTCACAAACCCATCGCCAATTTTCGTATCGGCAGTTTCTTTACCCTTGTGCCATTTTGATAGTATAGGATTTTCCTCCATAATTATTGCCCCATTCTTTTTATATGCTCTTCAGTATCGAGCAAGCCACATTTTTTGTATTTTTTGCCGGAGCCACAGGGGCAAGGGTCGTTCCTGCCCACCTCTTTTTCCGTCTCGCCTGCCGACGTATCTTTTTTGCCGCCCAGTTCCGAAGGTTCGGTATAGCTTGCAACCAAAGTTTGTTTTGGTCCGGTTTCTTCCGCTTCCGTATGCACATGGGCTTCCGTATTCATACTGCTGACCAAAGAAAATACCTGATCCCGGAAAGCCAATTCCATCTCTTTGAACATTTTGAGTCCTTCTTTCTTGTATTCTACTATAGGCTCATGCTGGCCATAGGCGCGCAGGTTCACCGAAGAGCGCAGATAATCCATCGCTTCCAGATGCTCCATCCAGAGCGCGTCGTTTGCGTACAATACGATTCTGCGAACGGTTTCATAAAACGGTTCGTTGCCGAGCTTTTGCTTCTTTTCTTCCACTATCTTTTCAAAGTTTTCGCGTTCAGCCATTATGCTACACAACAATACGTCTATTTCTGGTTTATCCGCGTGAAGCATATTCTGCCGCCGTTCGTAAATAATTTTCCGCTGATGGTTCATGACATCATCGTATTCCAAAGTATGTTTTCTGGCGTCAAAATGGAAGCCCTCTATCTTGGCCTGAGCGCCTTCGAGGGTTTTGGAAATGAAACGATTGTCGATGGGCTGGTCTTCGGGAATCCCAAACTTGCCCATCATATTTTTTAGCCTTTCCGCGCCGAATACGCGCATCAAGTCGTCTTCCAGGGATACATAAAACTGTGTCTCGCCCGGGTCGCCCTGGCGGCCGGAGCGTCCCCTGAGCTGGTTGTCTATACGCCGCGCTTCGTGCCGTTCGGTACCGAGCACAAATAATCCGCCCACACTTTTTACAAATTCATAACTCCCCGCCTCGGCGGGGTTACCCCCCAGTTTGATGTCGATACCGCGGCCGGCCATGTTGGTCGCGATGGTCACTGCGGCGCGCTTGCCCGCCTGCGCTATGATTTCACCTTCCTTCTCATGGTTCTTGGCGTTCAATATCGTGTGCTGAACTCCTTCCTGCCTTAAATACACGGACAGGAGCTCATTTTTCTCGATGGAGATTGTTCCGATTAGGACCGGCTGGCCTTTTTGGTTAAGTTCTTTTACTTTTTTTGCGATTGCCTGAAGTTTTCCTTTTTCTGTCTGGAAAATAAGGTCGTTGTGGTCCGCGCGAACTACGGGCTTATTGGTAGGTATGACGATAACATCAAGACCGTATACTTTCACAAACTCTTCCGCGCTCGTGGCGGCGGTTCCGGTCATACCGGAGAGCTTTTTATAAAAACGGAAATAATTCTGGAAAGTAATCGAGCCGGAAGAGCGGGTTTCCTTCTCTATTTTTACGCCTTCTTTGGCTTCGATAGCCTGATGTATGCCTTCGGACCAACGGCGACCGGGCTGCAATCGTCCGGTAAAGGAGTCCACTATGATGACCTCGCCTTCTTTGACCACATAATCCTTGTCTTTTTCGAAAATGGCCTGCGCTTTAACCGCAGTCTCCAAATGATGCACGTATTTTATGCCTTTTTCAGTATAAATATTTTCTATGCCAAGCAATTGCTCCGCCTTGGAAATTCCCGAGTCGGTAAGAGACGTAGCCCGCAGTTTTTCGTCCACTTCATAATCCGTATCCCGCTTTAACTGTTTGGCTATCTCCGCAAACTTGGTATAAAAATCCTCGGAATCGCCCGCTTGTGAAGAAATTATAAGGGGGGTGCGCGCTTCGTCTATAAGTATGGAGTCCACTTCGTCCACGATGGCGAAATTGTGCTCTCGCTGAACCATGTCCGTCACCCGCGTCGCCAAGTTGTCGCGCAGATAATCGAAACCGAATTCATTGTTAGTACCATAAGTCACATCCGCGAGATAAGCCTCTTTACGCGTGGATGGTTTCAGGAAATCGTAGACGACTTTATATTCGCCCACTTTGTCACGCTCCTGATCTTCTTCCGTGTGCTTGGGATCATATAGGTAAGAAACATTTTGAGAATTGATAACTCCGACGGAAAGCCCGAGAAAAGTGTAGACCTGACCCATCAACACCGCGCCGATGCGCGACAAATAATCGTTCACCGTGACTATGTGCACACCTTTGCCCGATAACGCGTTTAGGTACGCCGGCAACACCGCCACGAAAGTTTTACCTTCACCGGTCCGCATCTCGGCAATATTGCCCGCGTGAAGCGCTATGCCTCCCACCATCTGCACATCAAAAAGCCTGATGCTGTCCGTGCGCCTCATGGCCTCGCGCACCAAAGCGTACGCCTCGGGTAAAATTTCTTCCAAAACTTCCTTCTCTGTGCCTAAAGGCAGACTTTTGACTATCCTGTCCCTGAATTCCGCTGTTTTCTTAGGAAAATCGGCATCCGAAAGCCCTGCCATATCCGCCTCAAAAGCGTTGATTTTAGCCACTACGGGCTTGGCTTTAGCTATAAATCTGGAGCTCTCATCCCCAAACATCGTGTTCCATATCGCCATAACAATATATATTACCACAAAAAAGAAAAAATCCCGCCTTAGCGGGATTGTTTCTTGAAGTGAGAAACCAGAACTAAGCTCTCTTCTTTTTCGAAGCCTTCTTCTTTCCTGTCTTCTTCACTGCCTTCTTTGCTTTCTTTTTTGCTGCCATTTTTTTTGTCGCGTGAGCGAAGTTAATTTTCTAATTTAAGTTTGCAATAAACCGACCAAAAATTTATTGCACGGTACTACATACAATTATCTCGCATCTCTAAAGTTAAGACAATACTTTTACAAGCAAAACTGTGGATAACTCCCAAATTTTAAAAAACGCGATTTTTATAAAATTTAAGGATACTGAACGAAGTGAAGTAGGGATAATATAAAATTTAGCAATTGAAATTAAAAAAACTCCTCAAAAATTTTTGAGGAGTTTTTTTAATTATTTTCATTTGAAGCGGGTGATGGCTAGACTCCAACATATGTGCCTATGTGAGTGCGACCACCCGCTACAGATAAAAACAATTAGTTAGTCAATTTTATCACAAACCGGCTGATTAAGAAACTTGTCGGGCCGCTGGGAATCGAACCCAGTCTACACGAACCCGAATCGTGTGTACTACCGGTATACTACGGCCCGTCTTTATATATTTAACCTTTACTTATAAAGGATTTTCTATGGACGACGCTTTGTCCGAACTTTTTCAAGGCTCTCTGATGCTCTCGTGTATTGTAACCCTTATGTCTCCCGAATCCGTACTCCGGAAACCGCACATCGAGCTTTCGCATAATAGCATCTCTTTCGACTTTTGCAATAATCGACGCCGCAGAAATAGAAAGGGAGTGTGCGTCCCCGCTCACAATGCTGGTCTGAGCTATCTTAACTCCGAGAATCGACACATTTGGTATGATAAAACGGCCATCCACCAACAAATGAATCTTGTCGGAATTTTTGCTTTTTTTTATTTTTCCTATTTTTTTTGCCATATTCTCCACCGCGAGCTTCATGGCCTTCAAGCTCGCGTGGTGGATGTTAAGCGCGTCTATCTCCTTTTCCGATACTATTCCCACCCCGTACGCCAGGACGTTCTCTAAAATTTTCGCCGATAAAATTTCCCGTTCTTCCTCGGAAATGGTTTTAGAATCCCGCACGCGCGCATACCATTTATTTTTGCTCCGAGTTTTACCGATACTTTCGGGGTCCAAAATACATGCCGCGGCGACCACTGGCCCCGCCATCGGACCCCGCCCCGCTTCATCGCAACCGGCGACCAAGGCAAAACCCTCTTTTAAGCACTTCAGTTCGTTTTTAAAGCTAGGAAAATGCATTTGTTTTGGTGGGCATGAGAGGATTTGGTCACAAATAATTTACTCGCCGTCGCTCGTAAATTTTTGCGACCCCGCCTCATAGTTTTTTATTGCTATAAAAAACACATTGCGGCCTTCAAATCCCGGCGCAAGCAGATAAATCTGCTTGCTTTGTGGGCATGAGAGGATTTGAACCTCCAAGGATTGCTCCATACGATTCTGAATCGTACGCGTATACCAGTTCCGCCACATGCCCTTATTTTTTTCTTTTAAACGATATCGTACTTGAAGTACTACGACCTCCCGTTTCAACATTCATTCGATCCAATTGCAACTCACTTAAATCACCCTGGTAAATATATTCAAACCCATCTGTTTCGTATGGCGTCGGTTCATTCGGAAGAATATGGATTTTTAAATTTTCATTCGAGTTACGAATTCCCCAAGTTTTCCAATCGTCACCGCAATTGCTCCCGCTTCCGGACTGACCAATCAAAATATATTCTTGGACACTTGAGGTCGCACGAAAGTCATCGGTACAATCGTATCCCATGGGCATCCATGAAAAAATAACTATTTGTGGCTTATATTTCTGCAGGGCTTCCCGATGAGAGATGGCTTCAACGGGAAACTTGTGAGGAATCGGGGTTTCTGTTTCTCCGGAATCACAGGCGAATAACTTAAATTTTCGCGGGATAATTTTCCCCATCTCTTCCTCTAGAAAATGGGTCAACCGCCCGTCCCCCGCCCCCGCTTCTAGGATGACTACAGGTTTTTTCTCTGTGCCTCCAAGTTCTTTGGTTCTTCGAGCCAAATAGTTGCCAAAGGCACGCATGTATTCCTTGGTCCAAATTTCATGTATATGGTGAGTATCAAAAAATTTATGCCATGTAGAGATATTGCCGGCGATTTCGGCAGAATCAGTTAAATGAGCTTGGGCTTCTTGAAATTCTGGAAGATATAAAGGATCTTGTAATTTACGCAGGAATTGCTCCAGTCTTTCTTTTCTATCTCCACCCTTCGGCCCTACAATTGACAATTCGATGGAATGGCGCATATTGCTATTATAACAAATATTATAAATCTCGGAGGTGGACCTATCGGGAATCGAACCCGAGCTTCGTCCATGCCATGGACGCGTAATACCATTTTACTATAGGCCCAAGTGAGGAGAAAGCGTTTATTCCGCCCACTTTGCGAAAAGGCCAAATTCTCCGGGTTGGGTTATTTCTTCCACTTTACCTGAAGATAATTCGGCCACAAAAATTCCAGAGTAAGGCGGAGAAGTATCCGGTCCTTTAGTGGAAAAAAATCTAAAAGCAATTTTTTGCCCATCGGCAGATATATCGTGAATCATCGGAAAGGCATTCTGCAATGGTTCCATTTGTAGAGATACTTTTTTTACTTCAAAGGAGGTCAAGTTAAATGTAGATAGAGACTCAACATCGCCTGATTTCAAAAAAACCATAGTATTGCCTCCAACGTGAACGTCATGTATATAATCCGCTCCGGCGTCTACCAGCTTAACTTTACCCGATCCGTCAATTTTTATTTTCCAAAATGCACTATCATTGAAAAACGCGATTTCTCCATTCGGAAGCCATGTGGGGTATCGGCCTTCGGTCAGCTTTTTAATTTGTGATGTCGCAACGTCAAAAATATAGACATAGTAGTTGACTTCATCTGCACCCATGCCTGTATTTGCTTCTATGAGAATTTTATCTCCATCGCGCGACAAGCGAAAATCGCCTACAAAATACTTATCATCTATAGTATCCACTATTACCTGAGCTCCATTCGTGTCGGCTTTATAGAGGATGTCTTGGTCAATACTATCGAAGTATATTTCGCCGGTCGAGCTTTTCTTTAGATTTTCAATTGCCTTACTGACTATAAGTTCCTTTGTTTGGCTAGCCAAATTCAAAGAATAGGTGGATCCGGAAATAATACATGAAAAAATCAACGAGTTGTCTGTAACTTTAAAAGATAAGATATTGGGACTATCAGACTCTTCGCATTCTTTTTTATCGCTCACTAATTCGCGAGTGCCGTTTTCTTTTAGAATATATATTTTCTGATCCCCCGACAACCCATCTACCGAACTCACGGCAAAAGCAAGTTTTTGCGCAGAAGGTGTAGGTTTTTCGGTAGCGACCGGCGCTGTCTTTTTTTCATTCAGGGTACTTGTTCTCCCTGTAAGTATCGCCCCCGCGATAACCAAAACCGCCAATCCCGCAAGCATAATAGTTATTTTTTTATTCATTGGATATGTGAATATAATAGCTCAATATCTGCAGATTGCCAACTAGGCACTAATATTTCTGAGAAAATGCTCGTGAAATAGCGTGGAATCGAGTTCCGGATGAAAACAGGTTGCCAAGTAGTAGCTGTCCCCTTTCCTTTCTTCGCAAGCCAAAATAGTATTGCCGTCTTGAGCCAATATTTTTATATTTTTGCCGATACTGTGTATTTTGGGCGCCCGGATGAACAGCGCATTCAGCCTGCCGAGCGAGGTCTCCAAATTCTTTTCGAAAGATTCGTTTTGCCTGCCGTATGCGTTTCGGTCGACTGCGGTATTCATCAGGCCCAAAGTTTTCTGGCCGGGCATTTTATTAAAAACGGTTTTGGAGAGCAGTATGGCTCCGGCGCAAGTACCGAAAATATTTTTTATCTTTTTAATATCTTCCCACATCCCTTCTCTCTCACATAGCTTTTGGAGCGTGGTACTTTCACCTCCGGGTATAATCAGTCCGTCCAAAGACTTCAAATCTGCCTTCCCGCGAACAAGGTTTGTCGCGATAGCAAGGCCGAGTTTTTTGGCTGCTGCCTGCGTGGCGGCAACATGCTCCGACACATCACCATGGAAAGCAAGTATACCTATACGCTTCATAATTTACACTCCGCGACTGGCTAGTTTGGTGGTTAAGGTGGAAATTTCCTGGCCTTTCATCGCTTCCCCGAGTCCTTGGCTTGCGAGCGCCACTTTTTTAGGGTCGTTAAAATGAGCGACGGCATTTACTATGGCCAAGGCAGTCTTTTCCGGATTTTTGCTCTTGAAAATTCCCGAACCCACAAAAACTCCGTCGACTCCGAGCTGCATGCACAGAGCCGCGTCCGCCGGAGTCGCTATGCCGCCTGCGGCAAAATTGACCACCGGTAGCCTGCCTAGCTCCGCAACCTGCAAAACCAATTCATAAGGTACTTTAAATTTGACCGCCATATCGCGCAGTTGTTTTGTTTTCTTTTTCCGGAGAAGCTCGGATATTTCTTCGATGCCGCTGTGTATGGACCGTATGTGCCGCACCGCCTCTACGATATTGCCCGTGCCGGCTTCACCCTTGGTACGCATCATGGCCGCGCCTTCTGAAACTCTCCGCAGAGCCTCGCCCAAGTTCCTCGCTCCGCAAACAAAAGGAACCGTAAAAGATTTTTTGACCACATGGTATTCTTCGTCCGCCGGAGTCAGCACTTCGCTTTCGTCGATAAAATCGACGCCCAAGGCTTCCAGCACTTGCGCCTCCACAAAATGCCCGATACGGCATTTTGCCATTACGGGAATACTCACCGCTTTTTGTATTTCTTTAATCATGCCCGGGTCCGACATGCGGGCCACGCCTCCGGCGGCGCGAATGTCCGCGGGTACCCGTTCGAGCGCCATAACGGCGACAGCCCCGGCTTTTTCAGCTATGCGCGCCTGTTTGGGATTGACCACGTCCATAATCACTCCGCCCTTGAGCATTTGCGCCAGAGCGGATTTAACCTTGAAAGTGCCTTTTTTAGATATATTTTTTATATTTTTTGCCACGTGGTTTTTTCTATGAAAGTCTTAATGGGTCTCGAGTATATGTTCTACCACACTATGCA
>JALYJR010000042.1 GCA_030775165.1 bacterium
ATTCACGGCTTCAAAGGCCGCTGTCCTACCGTTAGACGATCTCCCAATGAACATAATCAGACTAGCATATTTCAGCCCATAAATTAAGTTACGTAATTGATTACGTAATGCTTTATGTACCCCGACAGGCTATAATAAGCGCATGGAAAGACAGATAAACATTATAGACCTTACTCATGAGATAAGGGCCGACGCGCCGACTTGGGACGGGGTGTCCGGTTTCGAACTCTCAGTCACGACCGATTTCAAAGATTGCGCTCCTGCGGACCTGTTTAAAACGCAGCAGATTAGATGCAACGGCGGTATCGGAACGCATGTCGACGCTCCCGCGCACGCCATACTGGGCGGGCGCACGGTGGACCAGTTAACACTGGCAGAACTTTCCGCCGAATGCATAGTCATCGATGTGAGCATGGAAGCGCACGAGAATCCCAATTATGTCATCCTACCGCGCGCCCTGGAAAAATATGAGCGGGCGCATGGGGGGATTCCCGCCGCGTCCTTTGTCCTTTTTTACACCGGCTGGGACAAATATTGGAGCATGCCAAAAAAATATCACAACAATCACAATTTTCCGAGCATGGATATCACTACCGCTGAAGCCCTGATTTCTCGGGGGGTCGCGGGCGTAGGTATAGACACCCTGTCTTTAGACACGGGCGCAAACGGCTTTCCTGTGCACCATGCGCTCTTAAACGCGGATAGGTACCTAGTGGAGAATGTCGCAAACGCGCGGCTCTTGCCCCTTACCGGCGCGCACGTCCTCATCATGCCCATGAAAATAGTCGGCGCCACCGAAGCGCCCGTGCGCATGCTGGCCTTGATTTAACACTAGCTTTCTTTATTTAATATTTTTATAAGTGCAAGTTCGAGCGGAAGTTCGGCCACAAAGGCATTGTCAGTATTTTGATAGGCTTCAAGCAGTACGGCCAGCCCGCCGGAACGAAGCATCCCTTTTTCATCTTTTGCCACGAGCGCCTTCAGGAATTCCAAGTCGCCTTGGGATAAATTGCCTACCATCTCGGCTTCCATTTTCGGTGCATAACGGAGGATTATCGCCATGCGAAATTTTTGAATTATTAGTTTAAGAAATAATTTCATGTCCAGGTTCCCTTCCGCGGCGTGGCGGATGGCCTCCAGTCCCCCCTCCAGATCGTTTTCCGCCAACGCGGACAGTACGCCGTCGACAAGTGCGCTCTTTGGCGCGCCGGTAAGCCGCTCCACATCTTCCCGTTTTATTTTTTTGGTCGTGCCCTTATTGTCTTTATCGCCGTAAAAATTGAGTACTTTTTGAAGCTCGCCCAGAAGGTCACGGAAAGAGCCATCGGCTAGTATCGCAATGAGTTCAGCCGAACCAGCGTCCAATTCGAATCCTTCTTTCTTTGCCACCTCGATGGCGATTTTTCTAGAAACACTATCGGAAGCTTTTTTAAAAGTGAAAACTTGGCAGCGTGAAATTATGGTCTCCGGAACTTTATGCAGTTCCGTGGTGGCGAGTATAAATATGACATGTTTTGGGGGCTCCTCGAGAGTTTTCAGAAGCGCGCCCCAAGCGTCCTTGGAGAGCATGTGCACTTCGTCGATTATATAAATTTTGTATTTGGAATCGAAAGGTAGGACACGCGCTCCTTCACGAAGCTGTTTAATATCTTCAATGCCGCGGTTTGAAGCGGCGTCTATTTCGTACAGGTCGTTTGCCGATACGCCAATACTGTCCGCGAAAATTCTGGCCGTGGTGGTTTTGCCGGTACCTCGAGAGCCCACAAATAGGTACGCGTGCGAAACTTTATTGGTCTCCACTGAGCTCTTTAAAACCTCCACAACATGGTCTTGTCCAGCCACGTCTTTCCAACTATTAGGGCGATATTTTCGGTATAAAGCCAAATCGTGCATAAAAACATTCTACTCTAAAACAAATTTTTATCAAAATAAAATGGAAACGGACCGGTGCGCGATGGCGACCGGTCCGGTGTAACGCCAGAGCTCGCAACTGGCACGCGGTTCTTTTCTGTCAACGGAGAACTTTCCGTTTGGCCGCCGGTCCCCCGAACTCGATTATGCGGGAGGGTGGCCGAAGAGCTTGAGCACAGCGGCGTTCTTCTCGGCAAGCTCACTCTCGGCCTGCGCTGCTCGTGCCTGTGAAGCGGTGAGCTGAAGTTTCAACTCTTCCGCTCCGGCCGCGCGCGCTTCGGCGTCGGCAAGCCGAACCTTGAGGTCGTCTCGAGCGACGTTCACACTAGCTAGCTCCGCCTGAAGGAACTCTGCCTCGCCCACCAGTTCCTCTGCAGAAACGAGATCTCTTTGCAGAGTCTCTACCTGTTTCCTCAGGTCGAAATTCTCCTGGAGTACGTCCTCTACGGCTTTCTTCAGGCCCGTAAGGCTCCCGGCAAAGCTCCCTAGGATTTTTGCTGGGTTGTACTCGACTGTGGAGACTGCGGAACTGGAGCAAGTTGATGACTGTGTGTTGGGCTTAGGTGCGGTTGGCTTCTCAGGCAGTCGAGACCACGCGGCCTCCAAAAGCGCCTTTAGTTCTCCGGTTGAGATCTGCTTGGGATGAATCACCGCCTTAGCTGGCTTCGTTTGCCTCAGGTTATCGGTAATCTTGTGATCTTTAAAGCGCGTGGTCAGGATGAGCGCTGTATTTAATGGCACGCTTTTTCTGGCGCCATCCTCCGCTGTCCAGAACACTAGGCGGGGGTCATCCAGATTGTGCCAGTGTCCCAGATTCCCTGGATTGACCCCGACTACGAGGATTTTTTTGCCGTCGGCAAATGTCTTCTTCATTTCATCAACCAGCGTTGTCGTTCCGCTGTTGGTTGCCGTACCGTTGTGGTCAGTCGTGGTTGTCATGCGAAGCTCTCCTTTTCATGGTTATGTGCCCGGTTGCCGCCGGACTCGGCTGTGCTCCCAAAGAGCAAATTAAGCACATATACTATACAAATACTCAATTTGCTCTCAAGGAGTTATGTAAAAGGACGATTCATTCATTTTATATAAAGCTCTTTTTTCCAATGTTTGTCAAGCTACAACTTGATTTGGAATGTTTTGCGACAAAAATTCATTTACAATTTTCTCCACTTCCGCCGCATTTTCGGCTTCCATAAGTTTAACGCGGAGCTCCTTTGCGCCGTCGAAGCCGTTTACGTATGCCTTGTAGTGCTTCTTCATTATTGCAAAATTTTTATGTTCGCCCAAAAGTTTCTCGAAAAGCTTGGTGTGTTCAATCATGACTTTCATTTTTTCCTCTACCGTGGGAGTGTAGCCGGCAAAAAGCCATGGGTTGCCGAAAATCGCCCGGCCGAGCATCACGCCGTCACAGCCGGTTTCTTTCACTTTCAGCTCCGCGTCCGCCAAATCTAGCGCGTCACCGTTTCCCAGAATCAAGGTATCTTTTTTCATCTCATCCCGGACACGGACGACATCCTGCATCAGTTCCCAGTGCGCGGGAACGTTGGACATTTCTTTCCGTGTACGCAAATGCACTGTGAGTGCGGCAAGGTCTTCCGATAAAAGTTCACGTATCCACGTATCTATCTCGTTCTTGTTGTAGCCGATGCGGGTTTTTACGGAGACCGGCAAACCTCCGCCGCCTTCTTTGGCCGCACGTATGATTTCGCGGGCAAGCTTGGGATTTTTTATCATGCATGCGCCAGCACCTTGTTTTTCTATAGATTTATCCGGGCAGCCCATGTTTATGTCTATGCCGTCGAAACCCAATTTTTTGCAAAGCTCAGAGGCAAGTTTTATATTTTCCGGATTTCCGCCGAATATCTGCGCGACTATGGGATGCTCGTTTGGAGAAAATCTAAAATCTATTAAAAGTTTTTCCCGCGCCACAGGGTGAGCCAAACCGTCAGCAGATACGAATTCCGTCCAAAAAATATCGGGTTGGCCATATTTTTGGATTATCTGCCGGAAAGCGCAGTCGGTAACATCCGCCATGGGCGCCAAGCAGAAAATTGGTTTTTTAAGATTATGCCAAAAATTTTTCATTTAATTTTTCACCTCAGGAGTCGAGAATTTGCTGTAAACTTTATTGTCAAAACGAAGGTCCAGATACTCAAGTTTCGATAGTTCTTTTTGAAACCTTGTTTTTAACGGTTCGGTATCAAGCGCCACTTCGAGGTTTTGAGCTAATACGTTCATATCAGTATCCGCTCTTATTAAAATTTTAGGTTGTGCCTTACCGGCAGTCAGGTATAGTTCCGCGTCCCCGTCGTCCTTGAGATAAAAAGCAGCCAGTTTTAGGTCCATAGCCGATACCGCGTCCTTCATCATTACCAAGCCCGCAAAATATTCCTTCGCAAAGTATGAATTCTTGGGATATAGAGGTGTTACGCCCAGTGCGCCGTAAAATTTAAAATAAACATCTCCGGAAAAGTACGGGGCTTCGTCGAAAATATAGCCCTCTTTATCGAGGAAGTAGCATTCTTGTTCCTCCCCTGTCGTCGGCATAGTTTCGCCGCACCAGGTATAAAGCGGCTCTCGTTCCGTAACGGAAACAGAAAGCACCCGGTCATTTTTTACGGACAGATCAATTTGCCCCAGACGCGGGTATTCCGCACCGAGTGCATCTTTTATTTTACTCTTGGGATAAAAAAGAATGTTGGTCTTTGGAAAAAGCCACAGATATTTACCGGAGGTCTCGCGCTCCGCTACGGCGCGGATACTCTCAGTGTCCACGATGATATTGCCTTCGGTTTGAATTGTTGCGATATTCAATCCCGACAAGCGGGAAAGAAAGGCGGCAAGGGTCAGTACGACAAAAAATATGACAAAATATACGAGCGCCTTATTAAAAAAAACCCGCCGCCGGCGCTTTTTGAGTTCTGAAAGACGCGGGGAGCTTAAGACGTTTCTTTTCATAAAACCTGATTATTTTATAACTTCTCGCCCGCCCATATAAGGGCGCAGAACTTCGGGTATGACTATAGTGCCGTCCGCCTGCTGATAATTTTCCACTATTTGGCAGATTATTCTTGGCATAGCCAGTGCCGTGTTATTTAAAGAATGAATAAATCGTAACTTGCCATCTTCATCTTTATATCTTATGCCGAGTCGTCGAGCCTGAAAATCGTGAAAGTAAGAGGAGGAGTGTGTCTCTCTGTATTTACCATCGCTAGGCATCCAGGCCTCTATGTCATATTTTTTTACTTGTCCGAGCCCCAGATCTCCACCGCAATTAACAACCACATGGTAAGGCAACCTTAGTTCCTGTAACAGTGCCTCGGAATTTGCAGTCAGCTCTTCGTGAAGGCGTACGGATTCTTCATGAGAAGCTTCACACAACACCACTTGCTCGTACTTAATAAATTCATGAATTCGAAAAATCCCTTTGGTATCTTTTCCATGACTGCCCGCCTCGCGCCGGAAACATGGAGAGGAAGAAAAAAACTTTATCGGCAGATCCTTTTTTTCCAGCACCTCATTCATGTAATAGCCCATAGTGGATACTTCCGCGGTACCAGCTAGATAATCCCCGTCCTGAGTTTTATATAAATCTTCTTCGCTTTGCGGTAAATATCCTGTGCCAACAAATGACTCGCGACGCAAAAGAGACGGCACGATGATCGGCGTAAACCCTTCCTTGTTCATAAAACGCTCTTCCACGAAACGCATGAGCGCCCATTCCAGCCGCGCACCATCGTTTTTCATAAAATATCCACGGAAACCAGCGACCTTCGCTCCCCGTTCATAGTCGGCCATGTCGTGCATAAGCATTAGCTCAGTGTGGTTTCTGGGAGTAAAGGAAAATTGCGGCTTCTCCCCCCAAATCCGAACTTCAACATTTTCTTCATCCGATGTTCCGTCCGGTACAGACATATCCGGAACGTTTGGCACTTGAACCATCAACTTTCGCCACTCTTCCATAATAGCCCCGAGTTTTTCCTCCTTTTTCTTGATGTCTTCCTTGACGCCGCGCATTTCTTCGATGAGCTGAATCTTTAGAGCGGGATCTTGATCGCGGGCTATGTCGTTCGAGACTCGGTTCACTTCGCTTCGGAGTTCCTCCACGGCCCTAAGCGCCGTCAGACGTTCATCGTCGAGAGCGAGAAGTTTATCGAGGTCTATATCTATGTGTTTTTTCTTCGCGCCCGAAGCCACGATGTCCTTGTTCTCGCGTATAAATTTTATATCCAGCATATGTACATATAGTATATACGAAATTTGCTATAATACAAAAATATGGAACCGGAGCTGGATATATTGGAACGGGAGCGTATACCGCAATCCTTGCGGGAAATTCCGCAGCCACCCAAAAAACTCTTCATATGGGGGAAATTGCCTCCGGAAGGTATGGTGTATCTAGCCGTGGTCGGTTCCCGTAAATGCACTACCTACGGCAAGGATACGGTAAAAAAATTAATCTCCGGACTTAAAGGCTATCCTATCGCCATAGTTTCAGGTTTGGCCATAGGCATAGATTCTCTATCGCACGAAGCGGCGCTGGATGCAGGGCTCTACACGGTAGGTTTTCCCGGCTCGGGACTATCTCCGAAAGTATTTTTCCCATCTACTAGCCTGAAACTGGCTGAAAAAATTATCGACAAGGGCGGATGCTTGATATCGGAGTTTGAGCCAGATTTCAAAGCGACCCAATGGGGATTTCCGATGCGTAACAGATTGGTCGCGGGGCTATCCAAGGCGGCGCTCATAATAGAGGCGCAGGAGAAATCGGGCACGCTTATCACCGCGCGCATGGCGCTCGACTACAATCGCGAAGTGCTGGCCGTGCCCGGCCCAATAAATTCGGAATTTTCAAAGGGCACCAACCGTCTCATCCGGCAAGGCGCGACACCTATAACTTCAAGTGAAGACATACTGGAAGCTCTAGGTTTCGAAGTTGACCAAGAAAGTAAACAGAGAACTCTTTTCGAAGATGCCACGCCGGAAGAGAAGAAAATACTGAAACTACTCGCGGAGCCCTTGCCCCGAGATGAACTGATACGGGCGATGCACCTGCCCGTAGGCGCCGCAAACGCAGTGCTTTCGGTGATGGAAATAAAAGGATTAATCAAAGAAGAACTCGGCGAAATTAGACTAGCATAACGAATTAGACCCCGTTTAGAATCATATTCTTCACGAGGTCTGTTGCGAACCCCGTGATTCGCTGGCGCATTTTATATACGGGTGATTTTTTCTTGTTTATAAAAGAACCGTTCAGTTCTCTGCTCCTACCGCACCATTTGGCGGCAGGAGCACGCCCTCTTGCTTCAGGCATTGTCATCTTACCTGGGGAGATTGAGTTTCAGTTTCAAAAGCTCGATCTCGCTTAATGAGATGACTTCGGCCCTCATAATCTCGCTCTCGTTCTGGTTCGAGATTCTGAGTATGCCAAGCTCTACATCGGCCTGTACGGCGTTAAGCGTTTGTTCCGCCTCCGCCGCCGCAAACCGCAACAGCATTCTGGAACGTAACATGCGCATGGCGCACCTCTTCAAAAATAGACTACAACTTATTAACAACTACGTCAAGCTGTCGTAATGGTTCATTAGCTTGGATGGACTAGAGAAAACAAGCTAGTAATTTGCATTTGAAAACTTTTTCATGTAATACTTAGCCCTATGAAGTTACTGATCGTAGAATCGCCATCTAAAGCGAAGACGATAGAAAAATATCTAGAAGGCGCTTTTACCGTGCGCGCGTCAGTGGGACACATCCGCGACTTACCAAAGTCCAACAAGCAAGCCATCGATATCGAAGCCGGTTTTGTGCCGCACTATGAGATTTCCAAAGGCAAAGAAAAAGTGGTACATGAATTACAGAAACTTTCCGAGAAGGCGGACGAAATTCTTTTGGCGACCGACCCCGACCGCGAAGGCGAAGCCATTGCTTGGCACATAGAAACTCTTTTAGGAGAAGACAAGAAGGTCAAGGCGGCGATTAAGCGCGTAGCTTTCTATGAAATCACCAAAGACGCAGTAAAGGAAGCATTGAAAAATCCGCGGGAGATTGATACCGCACTCCGTAAAGCGCAGGAAGCCCGCAGGGTGTTGGATCGGCTCGTGGGCTATGATTTATCCGGCCTCATATGGAAAAAAGTCCGCTATGGGCTTTCTGCCGGCCGAGTGCAATCGCCGGCGCTCCGGATAATAATGGAACGGGAACGGGAAATTCGCGCTTTCATCCCGGAAAAATTCTGGAAGCTTTCCGGTTTATTTGAAACTGAAAAAAGAGCCCAGATAACACTGGAATGCTCGGAAGAGCCCCGCGATGAGAAACTGGTGGAAAAAATACTAACAGAGGGTAAGAAAGGTTCTTGGATGGTAAAAAATGTAAAGGAAAGCGAACAGAAACGCACTTCCCGCGCGCCGTTTACGACCTCTACGCTGCAACAGACGGCGAGTTCGCGCCTCGGCTACTCCCCGTCCCGCACTATGCAAATCGCACAGAGACTCTACGAAGCCGGACACATTACTTACATGCGTACCGACAGCACAAACGTATCCGCCGTGGCGCAAGGGCAAATTATCTCCTTTGTAAAAAAAGAATATGGCGAGGAATATGTCGAGGCAAAAGTATACAAAACAAAATCTAAAAACGCGCAGGAAGCGCACGAAGCCATCCGCCCAACTCATGTCGAAGTACTCCAAACGGGTCAAAACGACCATGACCGCCTTTACCGCCTCATTTGGGAACGCGCGGTATCTTCGCAAATGGCGGATGCTAAATTACTTAAAACAAAAATTACGGCAAACATCGAGGGCCATGAAGACCTGCCGGAATTCGGAGCAACAGGTTCTCGGCTGTTGTTTCCGGGATGGCTTGCCGTGGATACCGGCGCGCGCGGAGACGACGTGGAACTGCCCCAGTGTGCTGCAGGAGAAAAATTAAAACTCCTGGACCTAGCGAGTTTCGAAAAATTTACCGAGCCGCCCGGCAGATATACTGAAGCAGGTCTCGTGAAAGAGCTCGAGCAGCGCGGCATCGGCCGGCCTTCCACTTATGCCTCCATCATGCGAACCATTGAGGAACGCGGCTATGTACGGAAGGACGGCAAGACCCTATTCCCCACCGACACCGGCGAAGTCGTATCCGACTTTTTGGAGGCGCATTTTGCAGAATATATTTCCGACACCTTCACCGCGGAGATGGAAGATAAACTGGATGAGATTTCTCGCGGCGAGCGCGAATACGAAAAGACCCTTAAGGATTTTTACGGACCGTTTTTAAAAGATGTGAAGTCAAAAGAGAAGCTGGAAAAAGCAACTAACTTGGGCGACGCGCCTGCGGGCACTAAATGTCCAAAATGCGGTGGACCGATGATAATAAAACTTGCCCGGGCAGGGAAATTTTATTCTTGCGCCAAGTATCCGGACTGCGACGGAGCCCTCATGCTCGACGGCACGGAACTAAAAGGTCCCGCGGAAACCGGTGAAACGTGTCCGGACTGCGGAGAGAAAAAAGGTAAATCCGGCGGGGGTAAACTTGTGGTGCGCGAACGCCGCGACGGCTCCGGAACTTTTATTTCCTGTTCTCGTTATCCTAAATGCAAATTCATAAAGAAAGACGAAGCTGAAGAAGCTAAAAAACGGACGGGTGTCATTTGTCCGCAGTGCAAGAAGGGCGACATTACCGAGCGGCGCGGTCGCTTTGGAATTTTTTATTCCTGCTCCGACTACCCTGCTTGCAAATATGCGATTAAGGCCAAGCCAACCGGAAACATATGTAAAGAATGCGGAAGCTTAATGATGGAAGGCACAAAAACTATCCCGGAAAGGTGTTCAAATAAGGGGTGCAAGATGCACAATCCTCACAAGATACCGAAGATAGAGGTGTAAAAAATATCATACAAAAAAGCAAGATGAGCTTAATAATTTAGCTTATAGTGCTATAATCCCCTTTATGGAGACTGCGGATGAAATCATAAGCCGGATAGAAGGCAAAGTGAGCAAGAAAGAAGCTGAGCTTATCAAAAAAGCTTACGATTTCGCGTTCAAGGCTCACGCAGGCCAAAAACGAATGTCCGGAGAGCCCTATTTTGTGCATGTAGTGGAAACTGTAAAAATATTGACAGAACTCGGCATGGACGCCAGCACCATCGCCGCGGGCTTCCTGCATGACGTCTTGGAAGACACCGATGTAAAAGAGGAGGAGATAAAAAAACAATTCGGGGACGAAATATTATTCTTAGTCAAAGGGGTAACGAAGCTCGGAACTTTAAAATATCGCGGACAGGAACGGCACGTGGAGAGTCTCCGGAAATTTTTTATTGCGATGGCACAGGATCTCCGTGTAGTCATCATGAAATTTGCCGACCGCCTCCACAATCTGCGCACCCTGGAACATGTGCGTGCCGACAAACGACAGCGCATAGCACTCGAATCTATCGAAGTCTATGCTCCGCTTGCAAACCGCCTCGGTATGGGTAAGCTCAAGGGCGAGATAGAGGACGCGGCTTTTCCTTATGCCTACCCCAAAGAATATAAAATAGTGGAGGAAATTCTGAAAGAAAAAAAGGAGCCGTATAAAAAATATCTGTCCGAAGTCAGCGACCGCCTGCGAAAAGAACTGGCTAAAAATAATATAAGGTACGTAGATATCAACTACCGCATAAAACATAAGTACAGTTTATATAAAAAGCTCCAAAGATACGAACAAGACATAGATAAGATATATGACGTAGTAGCCTTGCGGGTGGTAGTGGAAAATCTGGAGGATTGCTACCGGGTGCTAGGCATCATACACGCTACTTGGAATCCCCTGCCGGGCAGAATCAAAGATTATATCGCCGTGCCAAAGCCCAACAGCTACCGCTCGATACACACGACTATCTTTACAGGCTCAGGCGGCATCGCAGAAATACAGATTCGCACTAAAGAAATGCACGCCGAAGCCGAGTACGGCATAGCCGCCCATTCTTCATATAAAGAACAGGGCTTGCGTATCACTAAGGAAAAAGAGAGTAAGTTTAAATGGATTGAGGAGCTTAAAGAATACAATACTCAGCCGGAACAGCCCGATAAATTCATCCGACACTTGAAAACGGACTTTTTCAACGACCGTATCTTCGTATTTACGCCCAAGGGCGACGTCATCGACATGCCGGAAAGTTCGACTCCCATCGATTTCGCGTACTCTGTCCATTCCGACATCGGCAACCATGCCGTGTCCGCGAAGGTCAACGGCAAAATGTGTTCGCTGTTCGGCACTCTGAAAAACGGAGACATCGTGGAGATTGCCGTAAAAAAAGACGCGCATCCGAGCACCAAGTGGTTCGCGGCGGTCAAAACCACCGCCGCCAAGAAGCATATAAAGTCCTACCTCGAGAAAAATAGCTTGCTCGCGAAATTCAAATCCTTTAAATCCTAGAGACTGAAGTTTTCAATATTATACAGGTCGGCATCGTCCTTCTCTTTTTCGTCCCTGCTGCGGTCATCCAGAGCAATCTCGGGGTTCTCATCCTTGCCCGCTTCGGTCTGCGCGATGTGGCGTTCCAAAAGGTCGGCCGCCGGCTGTCCTTCCGCAGTCTTGTTTATAAGGTTTAAGATAGTTCGCAGGTCTTCTGTCGAGAAAAAATCTATCTTGATTTGTCCGCCGAGTTCTTTGCGGTCAATGTGAACGCGGGTGCCGAGCTTTTCCTGAAACTCTCCTTCCAGTTCGCTAATCTCCGAATCCGGCAAAAATTCTTTTTTGCGTACGCGGTCAAAAGCGACCTTGCGGGCCAGTTTTTCGGCTTCCCGCACTGTTATTTTTTTGTAAAAAATTTCTTTAAACAATACTCCCTGCTCTTCAGGGTGATCGGCAAGCATGAGAAGCGGCCGAGTATGACCTTCGGTCATTTTACCTATGGCTATGGCGTTCAACATTTCTTCCGGCAGGGAGAGTATGCGAAGCGAGTTCGATATGGATTCCCGACTCTTGCCGAGTTTTTTGGCAATCTGTCCATGCGTAAATTTAAATTCAATAGCCAGCCGCTGGAACGCCCGGGCTTTATCTACCGCATTCAGGTCCTCGCGCTGCAGATTCTCGATAATGGCGAGCTCAAGCTTCATTATGGCCGTATCGCCCTCGCGAATGATAGCTGGGACCTGGGCCACGCCGGCCAAACGCGCGGCACGTAGCCGGCGTTCACCAGCAATAAGCTCGTACTCGGTCACCAAGCCCTCTCCGCCTTCTTTCATGACTTCCACGCGGGAGACAGTGAGCGGCTGCAGCACGCCGTACTGCTTTATAGAGTCCGCCAAGTCCTGAAGCCTTGCCTCGTCAAATTCTCGCCGCGGCTGATACGGGTTCGGCTTGACCTTATCGGTGTCTATCCAGAAAATTGAATTTGAAAAATTGTTCGACATCGTTCTATTTTAGCATACAACTTTTATTTTTAATACATTGATTTTTAGGAGTTTTTTGTGTAAAATCTGTGGATTGCCCCTATTGCCTGCTCGGAGTGTTCCTCGCACCGGCAATTCCGAAAAATCGGATTGGGGGCAAAAACAAAGCAGTTTGTTTTTGCCGGAGTGGCGGAATTGGTAGACGCGCACGACTCAAAATCGTGTCTCGCAAGGGGTGGGAGTTCGATTCTCCCCTCCGGCACATAAAGTTACCCACATCATCGCTTGCAAATATATCATATGTGATATATTATTTCGGATATGAAAAATACCCAGCCGCGACAGATAGGGGCTTTTATCAAAAAGATACGGGAACAAAAAGGGCTCACGCAGGGCGATTTCGCGCGTGCGCTCGAAACCTCTCAGAGCGCGGTGGCCCGCATGGAGAAAGGCCAGCAAAATTTTTCCACAGAGCTTCTGGTAAAGATCAGCGGCGTTTTGGAGCACCGTATTGTTTCCATAAGCGACTCCATCGATTTCGAAGTTACCGGCGGGCGCAAACTACACGGTAGCATCAAGACCAACTTTTCTAAAAACGGCTCCGTCGGCCTCCTGTGCGCTTCCCTTGTAAATCGCGGGGTGACCACACTGCACGGCATCGCCCGCATAGAAGAAACCTACCGGGTCATCGAGATTCTACAGAGCATTGGCGTAAAAGTCGTCTGGACCGAACAGAACACGGTAAAAATAACGCCGCCTAAAAAATTCCGGATGGATAAAATAAACGTGGATTCCGCGGTCAAAACTCGCTCTATCGTCATGCTCATGGGTCCCTTGGTTCATTATATGAAATCCTTTGCGCTGCCTCACGCCGAAGGCTGCCGTCTCGGCCGGCGCACTATCGCGGCACATACCTACGCGCTCGCTAAGCTCGGGGTAAAAATAAAAACGACTACGCACGAGTACGAGCTCAGCGCCAACAAACTCAAGCCCGCCGAAATCGTCATGTATGAATCCGGCGATACCGCTTGCGAAAATACCCTAACCGCGGCCGCACTTATCCCAGGGCTTACCGATATATCTTTCGCCAGCGCCAATTACATGGTACAGGAAGTGTGTTTCTTTTTGGAAAAACTGGGGGTAAAAATAGAAGGTATTGGCACCTCAAACCTCGTCGTGCACGGAGTGAAAGATATAAATAAAAACATCGAGTATTGGAACAGTGAAGACCCCATAGAATCCATGATGTTCATTTCCGCGTGCGTCATCACCGACTCGCGCCTGACAATCACCCGCTGCCCTATCGATTTCCTTGCCCTGGAACTCGAAAAAATGAACCGGATGAATTTAAAGTTTAAGGTATTAAAAAAATATTTTTCTTACAACGGGCGTACCAAACTCGCGGATATCGAAATTTTCCCCAGCTCGCTCGTAGCCCTACCGGACAAAATCCATTCCAATCCTTATCCGGGAATAAATATAGACAACCTGCCTTTTTTCGTGCCTATCGCAATCAGGGCCCGCGGTACCACCATGATTCACGACTGGGTTTATGAAAACCGCGCCATATATTTTGCCGAATTAAACCGCCTCGGCGCGGACATAACCCTCGCCGATCCCCACCGCGTATATGTGAACGGCGGGACTAAGCTCCGGGCCGCGCAAGTGGTCTGCCCGCCGGCTCTCCGACCGTCCATGGTTATCCTCATAGCCATGCTCGGAGCCTCGGGAAAATCGATCTTGCGGAACGTATATATGATAAACCGTGGTTACGAAGAAATAGCAGAACGCCTAAACTCTATCGGCGCGGACATAAAGATAATAAATTAAATGACCCGTTCGAAAAAAACTCAGGCCTTCGGCTCTGAGGCTCAGGCTCGAATAGGTCATGGTGAGCAAGGCCGAACCATGGACAAGGTTATTGTAATTGTAGGGCAGACCGCATCAGGCAAAAGCGATCTCGCGGTGATGTTCGCGAAGAAATGGGGCGGCGAGGTTATCTCGGCGGACTCCCGACAAGTATATAAAGGCCTGGATATCGGCACGAATAAAATCACGAAAAAAGAAATGCGGGGCGTACCGCATCACCTCCTCGACATCGCGAGCCCAAAGAAACGATTTACCGTATTGGAATTCAAAAACTTAGCGGATAAAAAAATAAAAAATATTCTAAGCCGCGGTAAAATTCCGGTGCTGTGCGGGGGCACGGGTTTCTATATAGACGCGGTAACCCGGGGCATTATAATGCCTGCGGTGCCTCCAAACCAACGTCTCAGAAAAAGCTTGGAGGGGAAAACCGCCGCAGAGCTTTTTTCGGTGCTCAAGAAACTCGACGCAAGGCGCGCAAAAATTATAGATAAAAATAATCGGGTCCGCCTGATACGGGCGATTGAAATAGCGCGAGCCCTAGGCAAGGTTCCAAAAATAACCGAGACGCCACCGCCTTATAAATTTATTAAAATCGGACTTTACCTGCCGAACACGGAATTAAAACAGAAATTACACAAAAGAACTCTGAGAATGTTCCGGCAGGGGCTGCTTCCTGAAATCAAAAAACTCAAAAAAGCCGGTATTACCGAAAAAAGATTGAAGGAACTTGGCTTTGAATATTTCCATCCGATTCCGGACAAAGTTACTGGCGATAATTTTAAATACGCCAAACGTCAGATGACCTGGTTTAAGCGCGACAAAGAGATACGTTGGTTTACTCCAAAGAAACGGGAGGAGATTTTTTCCTTTTTACAAAATGCCATACACCGGGGAGAATCGACACGAAAACGATAAGAAGGATGACCACCGAAAGATACTCCCCTATTTGTGGAAAAATTTTTCCTAAATAATATCCGCCCAGGACAAAAGCGGCAGACCAAACGACGCAAGCAAGGGCACTGTACCGAAGAAAATCGTAATATTTCATGCGAGCCATACCCGCAACTATCGGCAAAAACGTCCGAATGACCGGCACAAACCTCGAAAGGACAATCGCAAAAAGCCCGTGCCGGGATAAAAATTCACCGGCTTCGTCCAGGTAGTGTTTTTTAATAACCCTTCGCCATAAGGAAAATTTGTAAAAGTAATCCAATTTGGTACCTATGTAATATCCCGCCAGGCACCCTAGGAACGCCGAGAGCGCTACCAGAAAAGTAAACAAGAATACGTTGTACTCGAGCTTTGTCGCCAAGAGACCCACCGTAAAAAGCAGGCTATCCCCCGGCAAAGGAAAAAAGATGCCGGATTCGAGAAATACAATGATTAGTATGCCGGCATATCCATAGGCGGCAATTATAGCTGGTATGTCGAAAAAATGTTCCATACTCTATCCTCATTCTCCCGCAAAAGGATTGAAGTTTGTGTCGCGGTCGTAATAATCTTCCTGTTCTTTGTTTTTAAGGAATGCGGTGACCTTGTAAGTTAGCGGTGTAAACAAAACCTCTATCGCTGTCTTGAAAAGATAGTTGGAAATTATCAACGTAAGAAGAAGCACGCCCGGATAAATGCCCCAAAACGCGATGAGAATGAATAGAGAGCTGTCCACGAGCTCGCCCACCAAGGTCGAGCCTACGGTACGGGTCCAGAGAAGTTTGCCTTTTGTCCATACTTTCATTTTTGCCAAGATAAAGGAATTTGAAAAAGACCCGGCAAAGTAAGCAATAAGGCTCGCGAGCACAATGCGGGGCGCCATGCCGAGGATGGCGTCATACGCGGCCTGATTGTCCCAACCCGCAGCCGCAGGCAGTTTGCCCACTATCATGAACACCAGAGCCATCAGGAGCGCCATAAAGAATCCGAGCCATATAACCTTGCGCGCCCGCTTATAGCCGTAAACCTCGGTTAGTATGTCGCCGAAAATATAAGAGAGCGGGAACAGGAGCGTGCCGCCATCGAACACAAACCACTTCAGGTCAACCAGTTTGGTCGAAGCAATATTGGAAATCAAAAGCACCGAAACAAAAAAAACACTTAAGGGCCCGAGGTATTTGAAATTTTTTTCCATAATTAGTATGTTATAATAAAATCACTATGAAAACAATCCTTCATTTTTTGGTCTCAGCGCTTGCTATCCTCGTCACAGCCTATGTTTTGCCCGGCGTGCATGTAACCGGCTTCATATCGGCGTTTGTACTGGCAATAATCTTGGGTGTAATCAATACCGTACTTCGCCCCATACTCATAC
>JALYJR010000043.1 GCA_030775165.1 bacterium
GCGTGGACTCTCACGGCAAACGGCGCCGGTGGCACACCGACTAACTTGTCAGGTACTGACCCGGTTAATAGTAATGTGACATATAGCGATGCTTCATTTGAAGCCGACACCTACACCCTCGCTGAAAGTGGTGGGCCTGCCGATTACGATGCAAGTGTATATAGTTGCGTAACGAACGGTGGCGGAGCTGTTGTAAGTAATTCAATAACTCTTGCTGCGGGTGACGATGCAGTTTGTACTATCACTAACACTTTTAATCCACCATCGAGTGGCGGTAGTAGTAGTGGCAGTAGACCTAGAAGCGTATCTGCTCCTGCTACCCTCCATGTCATTAAACAAGTAGTAAATAATAATGGTGGCACATTAACCGCATCTGCCTTTAATCTACGTGTAAAACTTTCTGGGACTGACGTTCTGGGCTCTCCCGCAGCTGGGACCGCTTCGCCAGGAACATCCTATACTCTCGATTCAGGCACATACATGGTAAGTGAAGACTTTGCAAACGGTTATGTGCAAAGTTTCAGCGGAGATTGTGATTCAAGCGGTAGCGTGACGCTCTCCTCGGGTGATGACGAGACTTGTACAATAACAAACGATGATATTGCGCCTGGAGTAGTGTCGCCTACTCCTGGTCTTCCTAAGACGGGATTTCCTCCCGAAGAGAACAATGCACTTTTCCTCGCCATACTCTCTGGTATCTCTATGATTTCGATCTTTTTATACTTTGCCCGAAAAAAACAAACAACTTAGTATAAGCATACTTATCATTCTGGGATTTGTACTTTCTCTGGTGCTTCTTCTTCGCACTCCGTCACCTATTAAAAATACTGCTCTACTAAGAGAAGATGGAAAAATAAATCTCTCGTTACCTGTCCGTCTTAAAATTCCAAAAATCAATATTGATGCTACCGTCGACCATGTAGGTCTCGCACCTGATGGAACTATGGATGTGCCTAATAGTCCAGAAAATACAGCTTGGTTTAATCTAGGTCCTCGCCCTGGGGAAATTGGAAGTTCTGTTATTGACGGACATTCTGGTTTAAAAAATAATACGCCGGCAGTATTTGATAATTTATATAAATTACAAAAGGGAAACAAAATATATGTCGAGGATTCCAGTGGAACAATTACTACTTTTGTGGTGCGTGAGATTCGCACATACAAAAATAACGAAGAAGTTCCAGAGGTGTTTAATTCAAGTGACAATCAAGCCCACCTAAACCTTATCACTTGCACAGGAGCCTGGAATGATGCCGAAAAAACTCGTTCTGACCGACTGGTCATATTTTCTGACAAAGAGTAATCAAGTAAAAATTAAATATTTATGTGGAGGAGGTAGTTTCAAATTGAAGTAGAAAGGAGTTGAGTATCTAGGTGTGTTCACTCCATGCCTATGCTGAGAGAAGAAGACGACATTAATATTTTGTATTTCAACTAAAACGGAAATATAACAAGACGAGAACAAAAAGTCATTTCTTGTGAGTAACTTTTAAGGGCAGCAACACGCTGACAATAACTCCTTGCTCTTTTTTATTTACGGCTCTTACTTCTCCTCCATGAAGTTCTGCGACCCATTTTACGATTGAAAGCCCTAATCCTACACCACTTCCGGTGTGAGATTTATCACCGCGATAAAACCTTTCAAATATATGAGGCAAGTCTTCTTTTGCTACCCCTATTCCATCGTCAGCCACATCTATTTTAATGAATATTTTCGATTTTGTTGCAGAAATATCTACATGGCCATTTTGAATTCCAAAGACAATAGCGTTCTCGACAATATTTAAAAACATCTTTTCCAAATATTTTCTATCACCCCAAATGGTAATTTTTGGCATTGGGTGAAGGGTGATTGTAATATTCTTTTTTAAAGCAATAACCCTGCACCTGTTTACAACTGCCTCGATTAAGGCTCGCGTTTCTATTTCTTCATAATAAATTCTTGTTTCCAGTTCCCAAGCCTTAGAAGTTATCAGGCCTATGTCCGAAAGAATTTGAGATAGGCGTATTACTTCGTGATTGATTGAACGTAAGGCATCTTTTGCATTACCCGAACCCCTTCCAGCCTTTTTCATCATGGATAGATCTACGTTACTTTTTATAATCGCGAGTGGAGTCCGGAGTTCATGGGCAGTATTGGCAATTGACTCTACTCTCTGCCTTTCTTCTTCGAGAAGTTTCTTGGCATCCTTGATGGAATCAATCTTCTTTCGTTCGGTTATGTCGCGTATGTTACACTGGATAACCAGCGTGCCGCCAGCCAGATAGGAATTGCTGACAAATTCCACATCAATAAAATGTCCGTCTTTCGTTACGAGTGGCAGATCTTCGTATCGCACATAACCATCCTTTTGTAATATCTTGAAAGCGTCTCTCGCGGCTTTCATGTTTTTAAAAGCTCCCAGTTCCCATAATTTTTTATTCAAAAACTCTCTCTTGGTATACCCCAGCAATTTCTCCAAGAAAGGGTTCACATCGGTAATTTGACCGGTTTTTGAATCAAGAATAAGTATACCGTCATGGGCGCTCTCAAAAAGCCGACGGTATTTTGTTTCCGACTCCTCAAGTCTTTTCTGTGCGGCTTTGAGAGCTTTATCCACTATATTAATATTATATTAAATCAGTATTATTATATACCTCTTTTATAAAGTCGCAAATAGCGAAGCATTATTGCACTACAAGCAATAGGGATACCCCCCCCCAGAGGTTGCGGTTTTGAGCTATACTTTACAACCTAGAGTTATAACCTACACGTTTTCGCAAAAATTTAAATAATATGGTTACAGCACGGTAAAAAGTGAGTGTCAAGGTGTTGTGCTGGGTATTATATGCTTAAAGGCTACAGAGCAAGGTTTTTGAGTTCCGTTTCGTATTTTTTCATGACAGCCATAGAAGCGGATGCCTGGTCCATACCCTGATCCATCTTTTCTTTAATTTCTCTGGCGATGGTTTTAAAAAGTTCCGGGTTTTTTTCCATCATCCGGATAAATATGTCTATCTGAGGCTCCGGCACGCCCTGCTTGCGAAGCACTTTTCTGAGCAAAAAATCTTTAAACATCCGATTTTTCAGATTTAAAATTAATTTCGAAACTATACATACCCATACCGCACACTCCGTCTACCTTTTCTCCGTCATTTTTCATGCCAAGGTCGATCTCCGTCTCACCAGTCTGAGGCAGCAACTGTTGAAAATTTGCAGCCCGCACGACCAACGCCGCCGAGCAATCATAAGTGCCGTTCGTTTTTACGATAAGCTTAGTGGGAATACCGGCCAGGGCCTCTGAAACTTGCGGGAAGTATCCGCCTCTCGCCTCAATGGTGATATATTGCACCCCTTCTCTCGTCTCCACGTTGTCGACTAAAGCAGTTTGCTTGCCGCCGCCATAAAAAATTATGCCGAAAACCGCGACAATTCCCAGTGTTATTATAATTAAAACTTTTTTATTCATCCCGTTAGAAAATTAAATTAATAATATTGTACCCATTAGTAGCGTTTGCAGATTTTCTAACGGGATTCATATCTCTCCACAATTATATACTAAATAAAGGACTGATGATACCTAAGCCCGCCAGTCCCGACAAGAGCGCAAAAAGCCCGAGCCCTACCACGACCACCCCCGCGGATTTAAAGAAAAGCGGCGCGTGTCTCCCATGTGCGAAAGATGCCGAGCCGAAAGAAAGAAGTGCGAGCATGGGCAAAGTTCCAAGCGCAAACGCGGACATTACGAGAAATCCGGAAACAAAAGACCCGCTGCCTAAAGCGACAAATTGCATTGATTGCGTAAAGCCACAAGGCAGGAAAAAAGTCCCAAAGCCGATAATAAGCGGTGTGAAAGTTTTGTGTTCGATTCTCCGGAAGAAATTAAATATCCCCGAAGGCAAAGTAATTTTGCTCTTGGCGAAAACCCCCACAAGATTAAGCCCGAGCATTAACATCACGAGCGAAGCCACAATGCCCAAAATCGCGGTAAAAGTAAAGTTTATGCCTATCGCGTTGCCCAAAACCCCCAACAACCCGCCCAAAATCGCAAAACTTACCAATCGGCCAACATGGAACAAAGCAAAAGTTTTCGTATCGTTTACGTTGTCCTCGGATATTTTCGCCGACAAAGACAGCACCAATCCGCCCACCACAGCCAGACAGCTGGAGACCGAAGCAATCAACCCAATAATAAAACTCGTCGTAGGGGTTGTCTGACCACCCAGCCCCAGATTCAAAATCCCGGACTTCTGCAGCAAAAAAAAGAGCGCGAGCACGCCGAGACCTATAGGCAGAGCTTTCCATATGACATCCTCCCCTGCCTCGGCCTTTATCTTTTTTTCGACGGACAATTCATAGCCATGAGGTTTTATCTTTTGGGTCAAAAGGGCGGCGATTTCTTCAGCGGCACGTTCACTTGTCGTTTCAATATCTACCGTTTCTCTCTTCAGGTCCACCCGTACGCTACCGACAAAATCCTCGTCTTTGACAATATCTTCGATTAATATTTTGCAGGACGCGCAATGGGTACCGGAAACATGGAATGTGTAGTTGGTCATAAATTTATATTATAATTTTTTACTTTTAATGCGTAGTGAATTGCCTACCACAGACACCGAGGACATCGCCATTGCAAACCCCGCGAACACTGGCGACAGAAGCCAGCCAAAGAACGGGAAGAACGCACCAGCGGCAAGCGGAATGCCGACAATATTGTAAGCGAAAGCCCAGAAAAGATTTTGCTTGATACCGCGCATAGTTATCTTTGAGAGCTTGATAGCTTTGACCAGTTTGGAAATATCTCCATGGAGAAGTGTGATACCCGCGGATTCTATTGCCACATCCGTGCCGGTGGCCATAGCTATGCCCACATCCGCTTGCGCAAGCGCCGGAGCGTCGTTCACTCCGTCGCCCGCCATGGCAACAATGTGCCCTTCTGTTTGAAGCTCTTTTATTTTATTAAGTTTATCTTCCGGCATTGCTTCAGCTACCACTTCATCAATGCCTATAAGCTTAGCAATATAATTGGCAGTATTTTTATTGTCCCCTGTTAGCATCACAACTTTTATTCCAAGCTTGTGCATGCTTTTCACAGCAATAATAGCTTCGTCTTTTATCTTGTCGGCTACCATGATCACAGCCAGCACTTCGTTTTTCGTAGCAAGAATAATAGGTGTTTTACCCTCCAGGGTTTCTTGTTCTATTTTTTCTTTCTCAAATTTAAGATTCAAATCTTCCACTATTTTAGTATTGCCGGCAAAATATTCTACCCCACTCACTGAACCTTTTAATCCTTTTCCTTTCACAATTTCAAAATTATCGACTACGCCTACTGTTATGTTTTTCCCTTTCGCATAATTCAATACCGCGTGCGCTATAGGATGTTCAGATTTATTTTCGAGCGTTGCCAATATTGCGATCAACTCATCGTTAGTTTTACTTGATAGATTATTTATAGAGACAAGTTCCGGGCGTCCTTTAGTCAGCGTGCCAGTTTTATCCACCACCACAGCAGTTACCTTGTGAAGTTTCTCCAGTGTGCCCGCATCCTTAATCAGTATGCCTTCTTTCGCTCCCTTGCCCACTCCGACTATTATTGCCGTAGGCGTCGCAAGCCCCAGGGCGCAGGGACAAGCAATAACGAGTATCCCCACAAAAGAAACTAGCCCGAATGAAAGCGCTTGCGAGAAGCCCAAATACTGAGTTCCAACAATAAGCCATAATGCCAATGTTACTGCCGCTATAACTAAAACTACCGGCACGAATATACTTGAAATTTTGTCCGCCAAGGCCTGAATCGGTGCCTTACTGCCCTGCGCCTCTTCCACCATCCGGATAATATTTGCGAGCAAGGTTTCGCTGCCCACTTTGGTCGCTTTGAATGTAAAAGATCCGGTAGTATTAATCGTACCTGAAACGACATCGTCCCCTTCTTTTTTGCTTACGGGCATCGGCTCGCCGGTAACCATAGATTCATCAATATACGAACTGCCAGAAACGATGATGCCATCCACTGGGATTTTGGCTCCGGGTTTGACAACAATCACATCGCCATGAACCACCTGTTCGATGGGTATTTCTTCTTCTTTGTTGCCTCGGACAACTAAAGCGGTTTTCGCCTGCAAGCCTAGAAGTTTTTCTATCGCATCGCCGGTCTTTATCTTGGAGCGGGTTTCCAAATATTTACCAAGGGTGATAAAACCAATAACAACAATGGTAACATCAAAATAGGTATATTCGGGAAGCTGAAAAAAAAATCTTATTTGTGGTACCAATATAATTATGACACTATAAAAAAAAGCAGTAGCAGTACCTATCCCAACGAGAGTATCCATGTTAGCCACACGATATTTTGCAAAACGTATGATTGCCTGAAGAAATGGTTGCCCAATCCAAAATAAGACTACTGTCGCCAACACCATTTCAATAATACTAAATATTTCCATGGGTATTGGCAGATTAGGCACAAACAACAACGTCTTAGCACTTATCCCCCACATCATAAGTAAAAAAATAAAAATGGTTATCGGCAAAACAAATTGCACCTTATATTTCATTTGTTGAAGTTCTTTAATTTTATCTTCTTTAGATTGATTCAATCCCAAATGTGCCTTATGTTCATCTTCACTCATGTTCATATCTTTTGCACTTTGATTATTGTGATGTTCTTGGGGAGCAACAATAGAATAACCCAATGGTTCTAATTTTTTATTAAATTGCTCGATACTTGTCTTACTCTCATTAAAAGAAATTTTTGCGTTCTCTGTTCCAGGATTCACACTAATTTCTTCTACTCCATCTATTTTCTTAACTGTGCGTTCAATAATAGAAGAGCAAGAAGCACAATGCATACCTTTTACTTTTAAAGTTTTATTTATCATAGTTTTTAAATTAAATTTTATACCACTCCAATCTCCAATCTTTAAAAACTTTTAAGGTTGTAGAAAGAAATATGTCCACGGCGTCTGCATTATTAAGAATCTCTGTTCTACTTGATTTTGTCTTTACATCAGCAGTCATTATCAAACCAGATTCATGGTGTGCAATAAGTGCATTCAAAAATCTAAGGTCAAATTTATCATCGGAACTACCAAGGTTAGCCACAACAGGATCCTTAACTAAACGAACATCGTTATACCATTCTTTTTTCCATTCATATAATTCTGCTATTGCTCCTGGTTCATTTTTAAGAATATCACTTGATAAATCTTTAATTTCATTACGACTTGCTTTTAAGGATGCTTGTTCTGCTAAAAGCATAGCTCCCCGGTGATGAGAAATCATCGCATTTATATACCTTAGATCCAAAGATCGGTCTGCTTTTCCCAAGCTCATGGAGTCTTTCTCATACATGCCGGTCTGATATTCTGGAGTTAAATAGTAACCAAAACCCAGTCCAATAATATTGGAGATTATAATTAATGCTATTGCTAATGTAAGTGAAATTTTTGTCATATTTATTTTGTTAATTTATTAATAATTATTTTCTTTTGAGCTTATAAACTTTTAAAATTTCCCCCCGAGCTTTTGCCGTCTCCCCGCTCTTTATCTGGTTAACCACACAATGGCCCAAGTGGCCCTCCATGAGAATATCTTCTATGTTTGAAAGCCCCTGCTTTACGGCTGACGTCTGCGTAATAACGTCAATACAGTAAGTATCTTTATCAATCATATTCTGCAGCCCCCGCACCTGCC
>JALYJR010000044.1 GCA_030775165.1 bacterium
CGACCAGTGACGATACTTAACTAAGTTAACTGCATCTCTTCTAACTTTTGGCATGTGTGGATTCTTTGTGTATGGCATATTCTTTAACTTTACTCCTTGGTGTTGCTAAGGTCATGATACACTACGTCAGCTTGACTATATGTTTTAATTGTGATATAATACTAGGGAAGGAGAAGTACATCGTGGCTAAAAAAGTCGACAAAATTCTTCCCCGGAACCCCGAGGAAGATCCCCTCAAATTCGCGGGCCGAGTTGCGAAAGCGCTCAGACTCGAACGAATCGAAGTTCGGCGCACAGCCGAAGGATTCGCGATCGTAGTGGGCCGCGAACTGACCATCGACGAGTTCGTTGCCCTCAATGGCAGCGGCCTCAACTACCGGACAGTTCTCGAATTCGACGAGTAGCACGCCCCATCGCATCGCACCCCGAAAAGCACCTGCTGTTCGGGGTGCTTTTTTTTTAGAGCTTTTTAATACAGTTTAAAATCCCCCGTCAGTTTTTCTACCGTCTCTTTCGGGCCGTAAACCAAAACTCCCAGATATTCTATCTCGTTAAAATTTTTAGAAGCGGTAATGTCCACTACTTTTTTGTCACTGGTCGTCTCTATCATCTCGCGGGTAAATTCATCCACTTCAAGACCTTCCGCCTGCGCAGCCCCTAAAAGTTTTTTAAGACCGTCTCCTGAAGGCGCAGTTTTTATCATAATCGCGTTTTTGATATTGAGTTTTATTTTTTTATCGTCTTTGGTGGTGATGGTATCCCGGGTAAATAAATCCCCACGCCCTACCCGCGCGCCAAAGGCGGCATTCAGGTGAGCGATGGTATTGAGCTCCTGCCACTGCTCCATTTTTGCTTCTTTATTGAGCACGGCTACCACCATCATAGTTTTTTTATTCTTAGCTTTGGTAGCGTGCCCTTCCGGCTTCATCAGCGGGAAAAGCTGGGTCTCGCGAAGCGGTTTGTCGCAGAGAAAAGTAAACAGCCGCTCGCCGTACGAAAAACCGAAAGCCGGAGGCATACCGTGCTCGAGCATCTCCACAAATTCATCGTCGGGCATCATAGCTTCTTCGTCTCCCCCTTCGATTAATTTCTTTTGAATCTCAAAACGCTCGCTTTGATCTATGGGGTCATTTAATTCCGAAAACCCGTTGGTGCATTCCGCACCCGCGAGTATGAGCTGGACCCGTTCGGTCAGAAGAGGATTTTCCGGCTTGGCCTTGGATAGCGGAGACACGAGCTTTGGCACATCAATGAGCCAAGCGGGCCCGACTATCTGCTTGCGACAATGTTTCCAAAGAGAATCGGTAAGGCGTTCCCTGTTTGTGCCTTCGTATTTCACGCCCAGTTCTTCGAGTTTCGCCATCATTTCCGCCTCTGTCGCGGTGAGTATATCAATGCGGAGCATTTTTTTGATGGTATCGGAATAAACTATGCGCTCCCATTGCGGCGTTAGGTCGACTTTCTGCCCATGCGTTTCAAACTCGAGCGTGCCGAAAGTTTCTTGCGCGACTTCCTTAATCATTTTTTCCGTGAACTCCATCCCTTCGCGGTAATCCATATAGCCCGCGTAAAATTCCAAATTGGTAAATTCCTGAGTATGCTCGGGGCTCGAGCCCTCGTTCCTATACGCTCGGCCTATCTCAAACACGCGCGGAAACCCTGCGGCAAGCAGTCTTTTCTGCCACAACTCGCCGACGGAGATGCGCATGTAAACATCCAAATCAAAATCATTGTGGTGCGTTTTGAAAGGCCTCGCTTCCGCTCCGCCGGTCGTGACTTCTATGGTCGGAGTTTCCACTTCCAGAAATCCTTCTTTTTTCAAAAAATTCCGCGTCGCGTCCCAAAATCTAGCCTTCTTCTCGAAAAGTTCTTTCAGGTCCGGATTCATCAGTATGTCCAGGTATCGCTTGCGGTAGCGCTCTTCCACGTCCACGAGGCCGTGCCATTTTTCCGGCAGGGGCCGTAAGCTTTTCGAAAGCATGCGCCAGTCATGCGCCTCGAGCGATATTTGCCCGCGTTCGGTCTTGAAAAAAGTGCCTTTTAGCTCCACGAAGTCACCGATATCCGCGACCTCGTTCCAAAAATCGAATTTTTCATCGGCCAAAACGTCCTTCTTTAAGATGCCCTGAAAAGAACCGGTGCCGTCGTATAAAGTTATGAAAATTATGGCTCCCTGTCCCCGGATAGACATTATTCTGCCCGCAATCCATTTTTCCCCGCCTGCGGACGGGGCAAGCTTCTCTAGTTTATCAAAATCATCTGAAGCCTCTTTGAGACTGATCTCTCTTTGAGAATGCGCCGGGTACGGCTCCACGCCACGCTTTTTAAGAGCTTCCAATTTTTTTATTCTAGCCTGCCTGATTTCGTCTATGGAAGACATAGTATTGTGCCTCGGCCTGAGGTCTTGACCTAAGACTGGGCTTAAGAGACGTTTATGATTTTATAATTCACAGCGCCCTTGGGCGTTTGGAAGGTTACGCTCTCCCCTTTCTTTTTACCGAAAAGCGCGTGGCCTATTGGCGAGTGGTTGGAAATTTTTCCCTTGGCCATGTCCGCCTCCTGTGAACCTACTATAACATATTTTTTCTCTTCGCTGCCGCCTTCTTGCTGTACTACCACGACAGAGCCTATCTCGATGATGTCCCCGCCGCCGCCCTTGACCGTATGCGAAGATTCCAGTATCTCTTCGATTCTTTTGATGCGTGATTCGAGCTTGCCCTGTTCTTCCCGGGCCTGATGATATTCCGCGTTTTCGGACAAATCACCCAAAGACTTCGCGTAAGCCAAGGTTTCCAGTATCTCTTTCCTCTTAGGGCCTTTCAAGTCCTTGAGTTCCGCTTCCAGCTCCTTCCTTTTCTCTGCAGTAATGTAATTTCCTGATTGGTTCATATTTTAAAATTTTAGGTTTTGGTAATTAAACGATGAAACCCCCTTAGATTGTCTCTAACGGGATTAGCCTAAATTTAACCTTTTTAAGGGCAAAAGTCAAAGCGGGACTGGTTCCGAGGAGCGCGCTCTTGCTAAAAATCTCTTTTATGTTAATCTTATGCTCATGGCTAAAACAGTTATCGAGGTCAGAAAAAATCCCAACGAAAACAATTCCAGCGTTTTGCGCCGCTTTTCGCGCCGCATCCAGGAATCCGGAATAATCCGGAAGGTCAAGAGCAACCGCTACAACGAAAGGAAAGAATCCAAGCTCAAAGTAAAAAAGAGCGCGCTCAGGAGAATCATACGCAGAACAGAAATAGAGAAACTCAAAAAGCTGGGAAAAATTATTTCCAGATAAAGATGCAAGCGAAGCTGGTGAAGTCTGCGAAGTTTTCCAGGATAAAGAATGATATTTTGGGGAAAAACTATTCCCTGTCTATCGCCTATGTAACTCCCGCAAAATCCCGGGAACTTAATAAAAAATACAGAAAGAAAGACAAGGCGACCAACGTCTTGTCTTTTGCGTTACGCCGCGACATGGGTGAACTCCTCCTGTGCGCGGAGGTTATCAAAAAAGAAGCGAAGGAAAAAAAATTTGGTAAAAATCTAAAGGACCTCATCGGTTTTTTAGTTATCCACGGCATGCTTCATTTGAAAGGTCTCAAGCATAGTAGTACAATGGAGAAAGAAGAAGAAAAATATGATAAGAAATATTTCAGTCGGAATCGACGTCGGGTCATCCGTAGTCCGCGTCGTGGTGGGAGAGTTCTTGAAAGGAGAAACAAATCCTAGAGTCCTTGGTGTGGGCGAGGCGCCCGCTTTCGGCATTCGGCATGGCTATGTGGTGAACTCCGCGCAAGCTATCGCTTCCATAAAAAACGCGGTCAGTGCCGCGGAAAAATCGTCCGGCATCACCATCCGGCGGGCATTTGTCGCGCTTTCGGGCGCTACGCTTCGGGGAGAAACCGGCACGGGTTCGACAATAATTTCCAAAGCGGACGGCGAGGTCACGGCGCTCGACGTACAAAAAGCGATGGACGATGCCGAAGAAAATCTGTCCTTGAACAACAAGAAAATCATCCACACTTACCCCGTATCGTTCCGGCTCGACGGCAAAGCTATAGAAGGGCGACTGGAAGGCATGCGAGGCACCAAGCTCGAAATAAAAGCCCTCTTTATTACATATTCTGTGGTGCATCTGGAAGATTTGCTCGGCACTCTGGCCGAAGCGGGAGTGGAGACTATCGACATAGTCGCCTCTCCGGTGGCCGCAGAGGGACTGTGCCTATCCGAAAAACAAAAGATTGTGGGCGTCGCTCTCGTGGATATTGGCGCGGAAAAATCATCGGTGTCTGTTTTTGAAAACGGCATTTTGGTCTCCGTACACACCTTCTCCATCGGCTCCACGGACATAACCAACGACATCGCGCTGGGGTTGAAGATACCGCTCGAACTTGCCGAAAACCTGAAACTCGGAACCGCAAATGAAGAAGTGCCAAAAAAGAAATTGGAAGAAATCATCGAAGCCCGTCTGTGCGACATATTTGAATCCATCGACAATCATTTTAAAAAAATAAAACGCTCCGAACTTTTGCCTGCGGGAGTGGTTTTCATCGGCGGCGGATCGGCCACTACCGGACTCTTGGAATTATCAAAGTCCATGTTGAAACTCCCCGCTTCGATAGGCACGACGGAAGTTTTCAACAATGCGAAAACAAAACTTCGGCAATCCGCATGGTTTACCGCACTCGGCCTTCTGTCCGCGGGAAAAGGCGGAGGCAGCTTCTCTACCGGAGCACTGCCCGGCCTTTTACGCGACCTAAAAAACAGCATAAAGTCGGGACTGAAACAGCTCATGCCATGATTTTTATCGACTTTACTTTTTTTGGCTTTCTGTTAGTGTATGACCTATATAAGTTAACTATTAAAACCCCAGCAATATTATGCCAAAAGTAAACCAAGCCATCGAGAGTTTCGCCCGCATTATGGTCGTCGGTATCGGAGGATCCGGTAAAAACGCTGTAAATCACATGATAAATCAGAAGGTTAAGGGCGTGACTTTCATAGCCATGAACACGGACACTCAGGACCTGCATCATTCCCTCGCCGAAAAAAAGATACATATCGGTAAAAATCTCACCAAAGGCTTGGGCGCGGGCATGGACCCGGAAATAGGTAAAAAAGCAGCGGAAGAAACCAAATCCGAGATACAGGACGTGGTCAAAGGCGCGGATATGATATTCCTCGCCTGTGGAATGGGCGGCGGCACCGGTACGGGCGCGGCGCCTATTGTCGCGCGCGCGGCACGGGAACAAGGCATACTCACGGTCGCCGTGGTTACCAAGCCGTTCTTCTTTGAAGGCAGCCAGCGCATGAAACTCGCCGAGAAAGGCATCGAGGAATTGGCCAAGGAAGTGGATGCAATCATCATCATCCCGAACGACAAGCTGCTCCAGATGGCGGAAAAAAATATAAACTTCAAAACCGCTTTTGAAAAATGCGACGACGTCTTGCGCCAGGCGGTGGAAGGCATAGCGGACCTCATCACCACTCCCGGCGTTATCAATGTGGACTTCGCAGATATAAAAGCCGTGATGGCTAACGCCGGCTCCGCGCTCATGGGTATCGGTTCGGCTTCCGGAGAAAAGCGCGCGGAAAAAGCGGCGCTGGCGGCGATAAATTCCCCTCTTCTCGAAGTTTCCATTCACGGCGCCAAGGGCGTACTGTTTGCCATTTCGGGCGGCGAGGACGAGCTCACTATCAATGAAATCCAAGACGCTGCAAAAATCATCACCGAGTCCATCGACAAGGACGCCAAGGTCATATTTGGAACCATCCACGACCCCAAGCTCAAAAAGGGCGAAATCAAAGTTACTGTCATCGCGACCAGCTTCCCTACCGACATGCCTAGAAAGAGCCTGTTTGGCTTGAACACCGGTACGCCCTTGAAAGAAGATAATGTGGTGCAAGCAAAAAAAGAAATCAATAACACTATCACGGCATCGCCTGTCAGAACGAACGATTTCATAAAAAAACCTGAGAGAGAAGAGGTAAAAGAAGAAGTGATTATCGATGACGAAGACGGCGACTGGAGCGCCGTGCCTGCATTTCTCCGCAGAAATAAAAAATAAATTACCTGTGCAGGCGTAGCTTTTTAAAATTTTTATCTCCGAGGTTCCCACCCGAAGGGAGGGCGCAGGAGGAAAAATTTTGAAAAGCGGAGCTTGACTGGTAATATATATGGAATACCATATATCAACAGCGCTCGAACAATAGGCAAATAAATTTGCCTTTGCTTCTCGCTTGTTGCTACAATAAAAACATGACTTACGATTTGATAATTATAGGCGGGGGGCCGGGAGGCACCGCAGCCGCCGTATATGCCGCCAGAAAGCGCATGAAAGCGCTTTTTATCACTGCCGAATGGGGCGGACAAAGCGTGGTTTCCGAGCAGATTTTTAACTGGATAGGCACCGTTTCCCTTTCCGGAAACGAACTGGCAGAAAATTTCAAAAAACACGTCATGGCCAATGTCGGCCAGGATTTGGAAGTAAAAGAGGGAGAAAAAGTAACGTCTGTCGCAAAAAAGGGGGATGTTTTTTCGGTCACTACGGACACCGGTAAAGAATTCGAAGCTAAAACAGTTCTGATAACTACGGGCAGTCTCCGGAGAAAACTCACAGCTAAGGGCGCCGACCGATTGGAAAACAAAGGACTCACATACTGCGCTTCCTGCGACGGTCCTCTTTTCGCGGATATGGATGTGGCCGTGGTGGGCGGAGGCAACGCGGGTTTTGAGACAGCAGCCCAACTCCTCGCTTACTGCAAATCCGTTACCATGCTCATACGCGGAGACAGCTTCAAGGCGGACGAAGTCACCGTGGAAAAAGTTTTGAAAAATCCAAAAATGAGCGTGGTAAAAAACACGGATATTTTGGAAATAACCGGCGAAAAATTTGTGGACGGGCTGGTATACAAGGATAAAGTAAGCGGCGAAACAAAAGAGCTCAAGGTGGCAGGAATTTTTGTGGAAGTAGGCCAACTGCCAAATACCGACCTAGTGAAAGGGCTCGTGCCTCTGGATGAAATCGGACGCATAAAAATCAACGCTTGGGACCAGAAAACCGAGGTGCCCGGCGTCTGGGCCGCGGGCGACGCGACAAACGTACTGTATCACCAGAACAACATAGCGGCCGGCGACGCCGTCCGCGCGCTCGAAGATATATATCTTCACTTGAACGCAAAATAATTTGAGATAGCTTGCCTAGTTAATGGCAACCGCGTCTCTTGCTATACGCTCTAAGAAACCAAGTGTGTTTTTGTCGTTGACTAAATCTGTCATTTTATGCATTAGACTTAAGTTAAGCTCTTGCCCCATGCGCCAATTTATGGGAAAAAGAAATAATTCAAAATCGGGCACCTCACCTTTTTGATTAGCCAATGATTTTAGATCTATACCTAGCATATCCGCAGAATTCTTAAGTCTCTGCTGCCTGCGTTTGTGTACATATGTTGAATATATAAACGGTATGAATTTCTTAATAATCCAGCGCTGTTCATAAAGGGCGTCTGGCCACCGCACTCGAATCAACTCTCGCTCTTTAGTCCACCACTGCCTAGCCAATTCATTGTCGACTAAAATAATAAAATCGGCGTCACGGCCTTCGCCATTCTTTTGCACACTGCCGAACAATTCCACGCCTAGTATGGCGGGACTTGCTTGTCTCAATTTACCGGCGAGCACGACCGATTCATCATATGTAATCATAGTTTTGCGGGCGGTTTGGTACGCTGTTGGAACCGGGATACTATTTACAGAAAAATTTTAAACCTGACTCAGGATCGTATTCTTTTTTGATTTTTTCATCAAGCCAATCTATTACGATCTCTGCTGTTGCTGAAATGTTAAGCTTCGTTATGTGTCCGCCAAAACATTCATAGTTTCTCCTCCCAAAAATTCCATGCGTGTGGATAAGAGGTTTTCCCTCGTACCAAGCAACATTCCCTGTCATTGTGATAATTTCTATATTTCTTTCAACAAACTCTTTGGTTATATATTCTTTTAAATCTAAATCGTAATAGGCAAGCTCTACTAAATTACAACCTCCAATTGCTGAAAAAGTAAAAGAACTATTGCGAACCTCAGAAAACTCATTCATTACAGCAAAAAACTCCTCACCCTTATCTAGGGTCATTATTGTCTTATTTTTTGAGTCAAAAATTATTTTCATACCTATTTGCGGAGGCGGTGAGATTTGAACTCACGATTGGTTTACACCAATGCCGGTTTTCGAAACCGGTGCCTTCAACCACTCAGCCACGCCTCCTCGCTCCGCTCCTCGGCATGTCTTCGTGTCCTTCGGACACTCCCTATGCCTGATGCTAAAGCATAGCAGGCATTTTTTGCTTTTGCAAAAACCAGATGAAATATAAAGCAGTTTATATTTCATAGCCACGCCTCCGTATTTTACAGGAGACCCAAATTAGGTGTAATTGGAACCCAATAATGCAAGAATTAAAGGGTTGGCTTATGTTTGGTCGTTCGTTCAAAGAATCCGCCATCGAGTGTTAGCGCAGCATCGGAAGACTTCCTGCAAACGAATTTATCTCTTTTTCTGTCCCAACGACCCCTAAACCAATTAATGTAACAGAACCTAGATTCTTTCCTTCGACTCTTTGTATATATTCGGGATAATTTGTTGTTGACTGAGCTTCTCTAGTAAAAGCCATATATTTTAAATTCATTTTCTGAGCTTGTTTACATAAATCAACTAAAGAGCTTTTTCCCGGCTTTAGAATAAGAATAGGGATTTTTGTAATGGGAATATAAGTTACATCTAATCCCTTAATTTCTTCTCCAACTAACTCGTCACCATTTCTAAATATTCCAGAAGTAATACAGGCGACAGAGTTAGTTAACAACCCAAGAGGTAAATCAGGATTAATAATAATCGCGCTTTTATTAATATCTTTGTACTGTTAATTTATTAACATATATGTTATTATAATAAAGTTTATTATAACCATGAAAATTTCTATGTCAACATCAAAAGTAGTTACTGACTTCTTGCTCAAAAATCCTTTACTAACTAAGTACGCACAAATGAACTTGGTAAACATAACTTCCTTAGCTCATTTCATTAAAGAAACCAAGGAGTCTCAAGGTACCATTGCTTCACTTTCGATGAGTATTCGAAGATACCTTGCCCAGTTGCCCAAATATAAGACGAAATCCTCAGATTCTTTAACGATTTCATTTAACTTAGTTTCCAGATCCAATTTGTCGGAGTTTATCTTCAACAAAACAAAGGAGAAGCGACAACTGAGCCAAGATTTATTTCAGATTATTTCAAAAACCAAAAACTTTTCTTGTTTAATCGAAGGAGAAAAGGAAATTGTGCTGTTAACTGATTATCCCTTGGAAGGATTACCGAGAATAGAATTTCTGAAGAAGATGATATCCCACCACACACAAAAGCTTGGATTTATTTCAATTGATCTTCCTATAAAACTGCGTGAAGTTATCGGCGTCTATAGTAGAATAACTTCAGCACTAGCTATTGCACAGATACCAATTCACTCTTTTCATACTATCGGTGGAGAAGTCTTAATTTTAGTCAAAAACGAAGATTTGATTAAAACGCAAGAAGTTATTAGTTCTTCTCTTCTGTAATTGTGACCTACTGTGGTGCGAATTGGAATTAAAATTTACTTCAAGTAAGAATTCGGGACATTTTATATAGGATTCTACTACGTAAACTAATCAAGACCTTTGCAACACTTCTAAAGGTGTTTGGTAATTAATTCCCATATGAATTCTTTTTTCGTTGTAATACGGTAAATATATTTTCACTGCTTTCCGAAAATCTCGAAGGCTTT
>JALYJR010000045.1 GCA_030775165.1 bacterium
AGAGTATTCAATTAAACCTGGTTTTAAAAAGTATGCTTGGACTATTCTTTTTACTAAAGTTTTATTACTCAATATTAACATATTTTTTTAGTGTTGTATTTCCGGCCAGAAGAGACATATCGTCAGGTTGACAAACCAAATATGTTATGCTATTATCTTAACTGAAGGAGGACAGCCATGGACACCAAGCTTTTACCTTGGGTCAAGGTGTTGACACTGTGGCAGTTTCCGTGACGATGGCCGGCGTGCTGGTCATTGCATGGAAGCTGTGGCAGATCGTCCCGCTACTGCAGAATCTGCGCTAGCGCGACGCGTGGGTGGCGCGTGACGGAAGTCGCGTGCTACCCATTCTTTATTTCTATATAAAGTCTTTATCTGACACAATACTTGGTCCAATTCACGATCAACGACGGAGTTTCCGGGTCTCAGACAGATCATTTTCTGACCTTTTAAATATACTTAAAAATTAAGCACCTCGTGCTAGCTGTTGATGGCGGGTGAAGAGGGAATCGGTCACGAGTATTTTTCTGGTGAAAAATCTCTCGACCCCGGCTCGGCCCGTCGGCCTCCGCCTTTCGCTTCCCTATAGCCTCGCAATAATAATCTTCTCGAATACCATTCAGGTATTCTCGGCGATTATTGCGGGTGATGAGGGAATCGAACCCCCGACGACGGTTTTGGAGACCGTAGTTATGCCACTTAACTAATCACCCTTGATACTTCTCTTTATCCTCTTTACTAGTCCATTATACACGGAACCGCTACTTTTAAAACTTATCTCGCGTTCTTTTGCATCCTCTATATTTTTATAAGATTCATAATAAATAAGTTCAATGGGTAACCTGTAACTCGTATTCAATGAGCTGCCTCTTTTGTGTTCTGCCAATCTTCTTTTTAGATCATTAGTATAACCAATGTATAGTTTGTTGTCCTTTTTACTTTTTAGAATATAGACATAAAACATATCTTAGGCCGTCTTTAGCCCCGTCGTTCGCGAACGACAGGGTTAGTATACCAGAAAACCTTTAAAAATCTACTTTTTGGATTCCTTATGCTTGGTCTTTTTCTTGCACCATTTGCAGAATTTTAGGAGCTCAATTTTCTTGGTTACGGTCTTTTTGTTCTTTCTGGACCAGTAATTTATGCGCTTGCAAGTCCCGCAGGCAAGCTTTATAAGTCTATCTTGTGACATGGCTAGATATTAATACAAAAGCTCGGCAAAAGCAAGCTAAATAACGATTTTCGGCAATAAGGCGCTGATTCGAGTGGTTATTTCATAATTTATAGTCCCGAGCTTTCCGGCTATTTCCTCGGCCGTTATTTCTTCCTTGCCCTGCCTGCCTAAAATCACCGCTTCGTCTTCGATTTTTACTTTAGGCAAGTGGCTCACGTCCACGGAAAACATATTCATCATGACCCGGCCTAAAATCTTACATCTGGTTCCGTGAATCAAAGCATATCCCTTGTTCGAAAGCCCGCGGTCTACTCCGTCCGAATACCCCTGCGGTATAAGGGCAACCCTAGTCGCCTTCGTTGTTTTGTAGGTAAGTCCGTATCCAATGGTGCTTCCCTTTGGCAAAATTTTTACTTCTGCAACTTTTGTTTTCCACGTTAACACCGGCTTGATAGTTATTTTATTGGTATACATTTTCCGCAAAGCTTCCGAGGGCCACATGCCGTAAGTTCCTATGCCTAAACGTACTATAGAGTGAACACCTTTATTTTTCTCGTAGGCAAGAAGCCCCGCGGTGCTAGAAATGTGTGTTTGTAAATTTTTAAAACCATGCTGTTCTGCCAAAGCAACCGCTTTTTTATAAGTATCTATTTGTTTTTGCGCGTGAGAAAAATTTGTCGTGTCCTCGATGTTCGCAAAATGAGCATAAATGCCGCTAAGTTTTAAGGATTTATGTTTTTGAATTTCTTTAAAAACTGCGGGTAAGTCTTTCAGTAAAAATCCCTCTCTTCCCAGATATGCATCTATACATATATGTATTTCTTGCGCTATTCCGCTCATATCAGCCATGGCTGATATAGCGTTAACCTGCTCTATAGAAAAAACTGATAGGATGCAACCAAGCCTAGCAGCTTTTCGCAGGTCATTTTTCTGTACATAACCCAAAAGCAATACTTTCTTTTTGCTCACTCTGCGCAAATCCGCCAATTCTTCAATCCCGTCAACTTGAAAATAATCAGCATACGGTCCAGCAATTTTGGCTATTTCGTTCTGTCCGTGCCCGTAAGCATTGCCTTTAATGACTACAACAAATTTGGTACCTTCCTTGGCAAATTTCTTAAATTGCTTCAGATTAAAAACCAAATTATTTTTAGATAATTCAATATAAGCAAGGGGCGTATCTTTCATGGCCGTTTAATTTACCGTGGTTTTTAATTTTTTCTCCTTGTTGAAGCGTTCGATGGCGAGATTTATCAGGATATCCAGAAGTTTGGACTGAGGGATACCGCTCGCTTCCCAGAGCTTGGGATACATACTGATATCGGTAAAGCCCGGAATGGTGTTTATCTCGTTCACGTATACTTTTCCGGACTTGGTCAGGAAAGAATCCACCCGCCCCAAACCCTCGCAGTTGAGCGCTTTAAAAGTTCTGACAGCTAGCTCCCGTACAAGCTTCGCAGTTTTCTTGTCGATTTTGGCGGGAATTTCAGCTACGGAGCCTTCGTCGATATATTTCGCGTCGTAAGAATAAAATTCCTGGTTCGCCATAATCTCGCCGGGCACAGAAGCGATGGGCTCGTCATTACCGAGCACCGCGCACTCTATCTCCCTGCCGTTTATGAATTCTTCGATAAGGATTTTAGTATCATATTTAAAAGCTTCCTGTACTGCTTTCTTCAATTCGCTCTCATTGCGAGCCTTGCTTACGCCCACGGATGAACCCATATTTGCGGGCTTGACGAAAAGTGGCAAACCCAATGTCTTTTTTATTTTCTGAAAATTTAATTTCTCGCCCAATTTCACGGTGATAAATCTGCCGATGGGTATGCCCGCGTCGCGCAGGAGCCGTTTCATTACTTCTTTATCCATGCCTACCGCGGAACCCAAAACTCCCGCGCCCACAAACGGCACACCTGCGAGTTTCAAAAGTCCTTGCATAGAACCGTCTTCACCAAATGGTCCGTGCATGACCGGAAAAATAACATCAAACTTTTCTTTAGTTCTAACATCGTCATTCAAAGGAACTATTTCGCGACTCGATTTGTTGAGTTTAATTAATTTCGGATTATTTTCATTTAATAGATAATTGGAAGTGCTACTCAAAAGCCATTTGCCTTCTTTGGTAACGCCAATAGGCACAACCTCGTATTTATTTTTATCCAAGCTATTTATGACATTTTTGGCCGACTGTAAAGACACCTCGTGCTCCGCAGATTTGCCGCCGAAAAGAACCCCTATTTTAAGCTTCTTTTTTGCCATAAGCTCCAGTATAGCGTACTTACTTTAAAATCGCATCCTTGAGGCTTTTAGGCAGGTTGGTGAGGCACTTAGCGCCCGTTTTAGTGATAAAATACATATCCTCTATCCGCACACCGCCAAAGCCTTTGAGATAAATACCCGGCTCTACGGTCATGACACAGCCCACGGGAATGACGTCGGGACTTTTAGGCTTGAAATTGGGCCATTCATGAATGACGGTACCCACACCGTGCCCTAGGCCATGCTTGAAATTATTTTTATATTTTTTAGCAAGAAATTTGCGGGCGGTAGCGTCGATGACCGCGGCCCTGCGTTCCCCTTTTTCCAATTTCTTAACTGCCAGCGCCTGCGCTTTTAAAACATCAAGGTAAACTTTTTTCTGCCTCGGACTGGGTTCACCCCAAAAATATGTGCGCGTCATGTCCGAACAATAGTGATTGACCGCACAGCCGATATCAAACATCACAGTATCCCCCGCTTTCAGTTTCGTTTCGTTCGGCTCATGGTGAATATTTGCGGAATTTTTACCGAAAGCGACAATCGGCGGGAAGGACAAGACACTGGTGCCGTGCTTTATAAATGATTTTTTAATGAAATTTGCCACCTCGAGCTCTGTCATTCCGGTTTCAAGCCCATGGATGGCTTCGCACAGTACTTTCTCGCTAATTCTTTGCGCCTTTATGAGACTCGCGAGCTCTTTCTTGTTTTTTACCGCCCGTATTTCTTCCAGTAATTTTGTTTTCATTTTAATTTAATTAATATACCTCTTGCTTGTAACACGCTTCGCAGTAAATTATTGGGGCGTAATCAGGTGTATAAACGGTCTCTACCGAAATGTTGCATTTATCGCAATTTCTTTTCTCTAGCCTGAGCTTGGGTCGCTTGTTCATGCGCCGCCAGTAACGAATATTAAAACAGGCTCGAGGAAGCGGCAAATCCATCTTTCGGTAAAAATTTAGTTCGTTTTGGGTAATTCTGAACGCTCCGGTAGATTCGGGATTTTCTTTTTCTTCACACTCGATTACTTCCTGTAAAATAGAATCAGTTACTTCGGCGATTGTTTCGGGTAAATCATCAGGCTTTAAGGTTGTTTTATAATTTGCTTTTTCCTTATCCTTCCACTGATAGCCATACTCCAGTGCTTTTTCTTTGGAGAGCGGGAAATGATAATTGGCTATGGTTTCATTGTAGGCATAATCCGAAAATTCTACGGGGAAAAACTCGCCAAAAGGATACTTGAGACCCTGCTTATCTATGTATGGCATATCTGTCATTTGTCGGATAATCTTGGCTTTCAAAATCTCATACTCTTCTTTGGAGTATTTTTTATTTAGAATTGCGTACTCTCCTTTTTTTAGCCCGACACAGCCAAAACAATTGCGCGCGCCGGGGCAGGTATCGCAATAATACAGGTCCGTGGCTCCCATCCAGCACTGGTTACAAAAATAAAGCCGAGCAATATTTATCCCAGAGTTTACCGATTCATATATTTGTTCCGCTTTATTGCCCCACTCGTAATAATCCATGCAGTCTTCGGCACCGAAAACCATAAAAAGGTGCTTGCCGTCTTTGAGTTCTTTGCAGTCAAAAGATTGATGCACATTCTTGCAGTTGAAAAACCAGTTACCGGATACATTTTCGGATTTGATAGAGGCAACGGCTTTAACCGGAAAATTTTTTCTAAATTTTTCAAATTCCTCCTTGAAACTTTTTAACCCGGTATGAGTATTTAATTTTAATTCCTTCAGTTTTTGAAAATATTCTTCTTTGGTGTATTTTTGATTCCAGATGCAATATTCGCCATTGACCAAATTGACGCAACCCACGCAATTAGAGCTGTTGCGGCAAGCATAAAGAAAATAGCTGTCGCGACAATCGTTGCATTCCTGACAGAATCTTAAATTGTAACAATTTTTAACATTGATACTTTCATAGCAAAGCTCGGTATTGGCTATCCAGGACGAATCCACGCAGTTTTTTACAAATTCGCCGTTATACACATATAAACAATCCTCTGGAAAGGACGAGCGAAAGGTCATGTAGGAATTTTTGGGGTCGTTAACCC
>JALYJR010000046.1 GCA_030775165.1 bacterium
CTTTGAAAGACGACAAGGTCACGACTTTTTCTTTATACGGAGAAATGAATTCGTGGATAGTCGGCTGGCCTTTGCGGTAGCCGATACTGTATCTTTTGTAATACACGTGAAGCATAAATTCCCACAAGTCCCCTACCGTTTCGTTATCCTCACTGAAATGCCGCCGCAGGAGATAAATCCACTGCGCAAAAATATTTTTGTGTTTCAGGCAGACGATAAGGTCCGCGTGAGGCAGGCCGGCTTCAATCATATGCTCGGTCGCACCCTCCACTATCCATTTTTCTTCCTGATAGACGCCGGCAATAGCTTGGGCACTTTCTTCCCTGCTCCTCATTTTCGTAAACTTCACTTCGTAGTAGAAATCATCGGTAGAAAAGTGCGGTATATCCAGTTTTCGGGCGAGCTTGCCCGCGAGGGTGGATTTGCCCCGCCCCGCGTCTCCGGTAATAATTATTTTCTTGATATTCTTCTGTCCCACACCCTTATTATAACACATCAATTATTAGCCGGTTGCCCGGCGCGCCGGCCAGCGGGTTATCCACAGTTCGCTGTAGCGATATGGGTGTGGTGTGTTAATATTTTAGTGATGAAAATATTCGAAGTCATCAGCTTAATCGCCCGCCGCCGTGCTTCAACAAAACTTGAGGCCGCTTCAGAGTGTTTAAGAAAATAAATCAGTCAACACAACAAATATTCAAAAGCGGCCTCAAGTCAGAGGCCGCTTTTGTTTTTTATTAATAAAAGAATTTTTTATGAAAAAAGAAAAAATTGTTTTGGCTTACTCGGGCGGTTTGGACACTTCCATCATCACGAAATGGCTGGTGGATAAAGGGTATGAGGTTATTTGCTGTTTGGTGGACATCGGGCAAAAGGTCGAAGACTTGAATAAAATAAAACACAAAGCCACGGCTATCTGTGGCGCCTCAAAAGTCTATGTCGTAGATGCGCAGGAAGAATTCGTAAAAAAACATATCTTCCCGGCGATGAAATGGAATGCCCAGTATGAAGGCGAATATTATCTGGGGACTTCCCTTGCCCGCCCGCTCATAGCTCTAAAGCAAATCGAGGTTCTTAAAAAAGAAAAGGCCACGATGGTGTCGCACGGAGCGACGGGCAAAGGCAACGACCAAGTGCGTTTTGAAATGTCTTATTATGCGCTAAAGCCAGATGTAAAAATACTTGCTCCGTGGAAAAATGAAGAATTCCTCGCTCAGTTTCCGGGCAGACAGGAAATGATTGCTTTTGCGAAAGAGCACGGTATCCCAATCAAAGCCACCAAAGATGCGCCTTGGTCTACGGATGAAAACTTAATGCATATTTCTTTTGAATCCGGCGTCTTGGAGGACCCTTGGTTTAAACCGCCTATCGAAATGTTCGAGTACACTGTCTCGCCTATGAAAGCTCCGGATAAAGTTACGGAACTTCTTATTTCATTTAAAAAAGGAATTCCGGTAAAGATAAACGGTAAAGCTTTATCACCGCTAAAAATTATGCAGGCGTTGAACAAGCTCGGGGGCGAGAACGGCGTCGGGCGTTTAGACATGGTTGAAAATCGTTTCGTCGGCATGAAATCTCGCGGCGTATATGAGACCCCGGGCGCCACTATCCTTTGGAAAGCTCACAGGGCTATGGAGAGCATAACCACAGACAGAGATCTGATACACTTACGAGACAAGCTGATGCCGGAATTTGCCGAGCTTGCCTATAACGGCTTTTGGTTTTCCGATAAAATGAAAGCCTTGAATACGTTCATTGAGGAAACTCAGGAATACGTGACCGGTACGGTAAGGCTGGAAATATACAAGGGAAACGTCACTATTACCGGCAGAAAGTCCCCTTATTCTCTGTATGACATCAATATTGCTACAATGGACAATGATGGCGGCGCCTATACACCCCACGACGCTATTGGGTTTATAAAATTAATGGCTTTGCCCCAGCGTCTTCAAAATATTAAAAGAAAAATAAAAAATGAAGGCAAAAAATAAAAAATCAAAAAAGTCTGAAAAATTATGGCAGAAAGACGGCGCTACGAAACTAAATCCGCAAATTGAGGATTATACCGTGGGCACGGATTATATTCTAGACCAAGAGTTAGTCGCCTATGACGCCTTGGCGTCTATTGCGCATGCAAAAATGCTTCATAAAATAGGAGTGTTGTCCTCGTCCGAAAAAATATCTCTGGTAAAAGGCCTTACGAGAATCATCATGGATTCAAAAAATGGGAAATTTAAAATTAGTAAAACCGATGAAGACTGCCATACTGCCATTGAAAATTTCTTAACAAAAATGTACGGAGACGTTGGCAAAAAAATTCACACGGGGCGCTCGAGAAATGATCAGGTGCTAGTGGCCTTAAGATTGCATATGAAAGAAAAGCTCGTGCAAGGGATCGAGACGGCAGAAGGTTTGGTCCGCGCCCTCGAAAGTCAGGCAAGGAAATACTCAAAAACGCCCATGCCCGGCTATACTCACATGCAAAGGGCCATGCCAAGCACCGTGTCTCTCTGGCTCGAATCATTTTCTGCTTCCTTAAAAGATGATCTAATCTTGCTCCAAAGCGCTCTTAAAATAATCGACCAAAACCCCCTGGGCTCCGTGGCGGGATACGGAGAAAATATTCTCGGGCTAGACAGAAAAATGACTTCCAAGATCCTTAAGTTCGCCAAGGTTCAGGAAAACCCAATGTATTGCGCTTTGTCCAGAGGCAAATTCGAATTGCTAACCCTTCAGTCTTTATCTCCGGTAATGTTTGACCTAGGCAAACTTGCCGCCGATCTGATGCTCTTTACCACCAAAGAGTATGGTTTTTTCTCTCTGCCGAATCAATTCACGACGGGTTCCAGTGTCATGCCTCAAAAACATAATTATGATATTCTCGAGTTGGTCCGGGCAAATTCATCTTTGTACAATGGAATACTTGTACAATCGCAAAACGTAATTGACAAATTGCCGTCAGGTTACAATCGGGACTTCCAACTTACAAAAGAACCTTACCTCAGAGGCACGAAGCTTGTCCTTGAAACCATAGCAATCATGACCTTGGTAGTGCAAAATCTAAAAATCAACAATGCAAACCTAGAAGCGGCTTGCACCCCGGAACTTTATGCGACAGAAGAAGCCTATAAATTGGTAAGGGAGCAAAAAATCCCATTTCGCGACGCCTATAAAATAATAGGTAAAAAATATCTGTAATAAGTTTTCCACACCCCTCACCCGCTACTTTACTTGACTAAATTAAATACACTAAGAGAATACTACTCATATTTAAATTAGCTTTGCAGAAACTTAAACTCAAAAATTTCTCCCTTTTTTGAACCAGGTGAAGATGCATTTATAATTTCAGCTGCTAAATTTAGGCACTTTTGAATATCCTCTTCGCGAGCTTCGCCATATTGAGCCGTGAAGAGATAAATATTCTTGGTATTTTTTGTTATCATGGTGCGCTTGGAATCTTTATACAAAGGGCGCGATATTACTCCTACGTCATCAGTTATTATCAAAATTCCGTCATTCAAAATCTCTTTATCTCTCCCGATAGGTTCTATTGCTTCTCCTTCTCTGGAAAAACGTAATAATACATCACCCACCATTTTATCGGCATCAAATACTCCTATGGGCATTAAGCTCCCTAGCGAGGCAATATTTGCCGAGTCAACAATAGAATTTATCCGAGGTAAGCCATTTCTATATAAAATTTTTGTCAGATGTTCTACGGATGTCGGCTCCATATCTGGGTTAACATTCATAGCTATAAATAATTCTCTGATAGATTTAACTAATTTGTTACTGGAAATGTTCTCAGGGGTCTGTTTGCTTTTAAACTCGGTCAAAATTTCTTTCTTTTTGGTAAATTCAAGTTTGTCAGAAACAACCACATTGTCAATTTTTAAACCAAAAAATTTAAAACCTGGGAACTTTTGTTTAACTTCCGCGGATAAGCTAAAGTTTTGCATGCTCGTATTATACTTTTTACTTTCTTGAAATCAATTGTGGATAACTTTATTTGACTAAAGTACTTTAGTTTGATAAAGTATGAATGTGAAGCAAATAATAGTCAAAGAAATAGGCGCGAGAATTAACTGGGGCAAGAAGGAAAATAAACAGTTGATAGAGGCTATTTTGGCTTTAAAAAATGCGGATGAAGCAGAGCGATTTTTGCGCGATCTTATGACAGCAAAAGACATAAAAGAATTCGCGAATCGCCTTGAAGCTGCTCGTTTACTATATAAAGACGTCCAATATGACACGATTACTAAAAATACCGGTCTTTCCTCTACGACAATCGCCCGCATCTCAAAATGGCTCAAAGGTTCGCTCGGAGGATATCGCTTGATACTGTCGCGTCTGTCTAATACATCTTTGCATCATCATGACTCCTCCAAACTTAAGAAGGGGTTATCTTTGAATTCTTAATTAAATTATCTTTTCAAAACCCCCTTCCCAGGTCTAGGAGGGGGTTTTGCATTTTTATTAGCAATATTATAAGTGTGCCAGTAATTAAAAGAAATGAAACAATTTATTAAGCCGAAAATTTTACAAGGAACCCGCGATTTTTTGCCTGAAGACATGGCAAAACGCGAATATGCGATGAACAAGATAAAGTCGGCATTTATTAATTTCGGCTATGACAGCGTGCAAACGCCGGCAATCGAATACGCGGAAACGATATTGGGAAAGTACGGTGACGAAGCCTCAAAACTGGTGTATCGCTTTAAAGACAATGGTGGACGAGACATAGCTTTGAGATACGACCAAACTGTCCCCTTTGCCCGTTTGGTAGCAGCGAATTTCAAAAATTTGCCTATGCCGTTTAAGCGCTATCAAATCGGCCCTGTTTGGCGAGGAGACCGGCCGGCAAAAGGAAGATACCGGGAATTTTACCAATGCGACATAGATATCATCGGTACCCAAAATTTACTGGCGGAAGCCGAGATTGCCGCAGTTATAACCAAGGTTTTTACGACTATTGGATTCAAGAATTTTATCATTAAATTCAATAGCCGCCGCCTGATTAACAGCATATTGAAGAGTTTGAATGTTCCCGAAAAAGAACAGTCTTCGGTCATTAGAATTTTAGACAAAATCGAAAAAGTCGATTACGAGACCATTCTTGGAGAACTGTCCACGCTAATTAATCCTGAAACAGCCAAAAAATTGCTTGATATTGTATCGACTGACGACACCACTGAGAAGAAACTTGAGTTATTGGAACAATATGAAATAAAGGAAATAAAGGAATTTATCGATATCGCACGCTCTTTTGGTATTCCGGATAAAAATTTGTTTTTTGATCCCAGTCTTGCCCGAGGTCTTGATTATTATACCGGAATCATTTTTGAAGTGTTTATCCCCGAAGTTTCTATCGGGGCTGTTTGCGCCGGCGGCAGATATGACGATCTGTGTTCGCTGTTCTCTGCCGAACAATTCAGCGGAGTAGGAGTTGCTTTTGGCTTTGACCGCATAGTAGTTGCCATGGAAGAGCTTGGTTTGTTCAAGGACCTGACATTAAATTCGCAAGTGTTGGTTACTTATTTTGATCCTGAAACTCTGCCCGCCTCAATACGGTTATTGAATGACATTCAGCAAGCCGGAATTAATGCCGAAATCTATTTTGAACCGACAAAAATATCAAAGCAGGTTAAGTATGCCGACAAAAAAAGGATACCTTTTGTGGTAATTTGCGGGCCGGAAGAAGCATCGCGAAACGAAGTGACCATAAAGATGATGAACACGGGCAAACAAAAAACCATACCTCAGAACCAGATTACTAATTACTTCAAGGGATACAAATAGCATGGGAGCTGAAAGACTGAAAATCGCTATACAAAAAAAGGGCAGGCTTCATGAGGCAAGTTTGGATTTTTTAAATTCCCTAGGGCTTGCCTTCACGCCCAACGGTCATTCGTTAATACAGAAATGTAAAAACAGGGACATAGATCTTGTATTTTTGCGTGATGACGATATCCCGGAATATGTCAGCAGAGGTATCGCGGATTTTGCCATTGTCGGGCAAAACGTTTTGTTGGAAAAAAAAATAGTCATAAACGTACTGCGGGAACTCGATTTTGCAAAATGCAGCCTAGCCATCGCCGTGCCGAAAAATTCTGTGATCAAAACTATCAAGGACCTAGAAGGAGAAAGGATAGCCACGACCTATCCCCACCTCCTGAGAAATTATTTGGGGCAACATAATATAAATGCAGCTATTATTCCAATATCAGGTTCCGTAGAAATAACTCCAGAATTAAATTTAGCTGACGCAATTTGTGACATAGTTCAGACTGGCAACACTCTCAATGCTCACAACTTAAAGCCGCTACTAACCATTTTGGAGTCTAGGGCGGTATTAATCACAAACGACGTGGATAAAAACGGAAAAGGATTACTGAAGGAACTTTTATTAAAACAGTCAGTTAAATATGAACAAATTAATTAGTAAAAAAGTGGATTGGAAAAAAATGAACGGCTTGGTTCCTGTCGTAATCCAAGATTCTTTTACTGGGCTCGTCTTGATGCTTGGCTACATGAACCAAGAAGCGCTAACCAAAACGATTAAAACTGGTTTTGTGTGGTTTTTCAGTCGGACGAAAAATAGATTGTGGAAGAAAGGAGAGGCCAGCGGCAACACTCTCAAGGTGGTTGATATTAAACTCGACTGCGATAAAGATACTCTGTTGATAAAAACCTTGCCCAAAGGGCCTACCTGCCACACGGGAGATACCACATGTTTTTCTGAAATTTTTGCGGGTAATTCTATGAGGGACCTATTTGCTACTATCGCCAACCGTAAGCAAAAACTTCCCAAAAATTCCTATACAACTTCCCTGTTTAAAGCCGGACTGGATAAAATTTCCCTGAAGGTGGCCGAGGAATCCCTGGAAGTTATCCATGCCGCGCAAAAAGAAACCCGGAAAAGACTCATAGAAGAGACCGTCGATCTCTTATATCACTTATTTGTTCTATCAGCAGAAAAGGGTGTTAGCCTGGAGCAAATTGAATCTGAAATTAAAAAACGAAGCAAGTAACATGAAAATACTAAATACAAAAAGTTATTCTCTGCCAAAAATTATGGAATTTGTCAAAAAAAGACAGAGCGGAAAAACTGATGTTGAACAAGTCGTCCGGGAAATAATCAGGGACGTACGCCAAAACAAAGATAGGGCGTTGTTTTCTTTCACTGAAAAATTTGACGGCATTAAGCTTAAAACTCTTTTAGTGTCCAGGGGAGAGATAGATTATGCCTACACCCGAGAATCAAAACAAGTTATAAGCGCACTGAAAACCGCAAAAAGAAATATTGAGAAATTTCACAAAAATAATGTCCTCAAGAAAGAACGGCCTGTTACGACCACCCCGGGTGTAAGCATCTGGAGAGAATTCCGCCCCATTGAAAAAATTGGCCTTTACATCCCCGGAGGCACTGCGGCCTACCCTTCTACGGTGCTCATGCTGGGAGTACCCGCAAAAATCGCGGGCTGCTCCGACATTGTGCTGTGTGTACCTCCGGCCAAAGACGGCTCTGTGCCGAGCGCTGTATTGGTCGCAGCAGATATTTGCGGTATTTCGCAAATATTTAAAGTGGGAGGCGCCCAAGCGATTGCCGCAATGGCTTATGGCACAGAATCTGTCCCTAAGGTTTCCAAAATCTTCGGTCCCGGCAATAATTACGTAACCACGGCCAAAATGCTTGTCTACGGAGAAGTTGATATCGATATGCCTGCCGGCCCATCAGAAGTTTTAGTTTTTGCGGACAAAACCGCAAATCCGGCCTGGATAGCCGCTGATTTACTTTCTCAGCTTGAACACGGAGAAGATTCTCAAGCAATTTTAGTTACTACCTCCACACTCCTCGCAAAACAAGTTTTGGCGAACGTACAAGCGCAAGCAAAAACACTCTCTCGTTATTCTTTAGTCCAAAAATCACTCGAAAACAGTTTCGCGATAATTGTAAACAGCGAAGACCAAGCGTGTAAATTTATCAACGAATATGCGCCAGAACACCTGGAAATTGAAAGCGAAAACGAAAACAAAATATTGGAGAAAATAAACAACGCGGGGTCGGTGTTCTTGGGTCCCTACTCAAGCGAACCTTTGGGCGACTATGCGACTGGCAGCAATCACACCTTGCCCACTTCGGGATATGCGAAAATGTTTTCTGCTCTTTCCGTGGAATCCTTTGGAAAAAAAATGCAAATTCAGAGAGTTACAAAGACGGGAATTACAAATCTTAGAAAAACAGTAGAAACCTTGGCGCTAAGAGAGGGCTTAGATGCCCACAAAAACGCGGTCAGCATAAGGTTCACAAACTTATATGATTAATTCTCTGATAAGGAAAAATTTAAGAAATTTTGAGGCTTACACTTCAGCGCGCAGCCTATACCAGAAAGGCTTGCTTATGGATGCCAACGAAAATTCACTGGGCAGTGTCGTGTCTTTGAATTTAACAAAAGACCTAAATCGTTATCCGGACCCAAAATCTACCTTGTTGCGCAAATCTTTAGGCAAATTCCTGAATGTCAAAGAAAAAAATATATTCGTGGGCAACGGCTCGGATGAGATTATCGATCTCCTCATACGTCTTTTTGTCGAACCTGGAGAAGAGATCGTTACCATTGAACCTACTTACGGCATGTATAAGGTTGCAGCGGCAACGGCAGGAGTTGCGGTTAAAAACTGCCTTCTGGCAAAAGATTTTACGATAGATGTTGCTAATTTGTTATCTAAAATTACAAAGAGGAGCAAAGTTATATTTCTTTGCTCCCCAAACAACCCGACGGGTACGTTAATCGAACCCTCGGACGTGAAATTCATATGCAAAAATTTCAAAGGGCTGGTAGTGGTAGACGAAGCTTATGTAGAATTCGCCTCCAGGGCCTCTCTGGTTAAAAATGTCCTGAGTTTGGAAAATTTGGTAGTCTTGAGAACTTTTTCCAAGGCCTGGGGACTGGCAGGCATAAGAGTAGGTTATGCCGTAGGCAATGAAGTGCTTATTGATTATCTCATGAAAATCAAGCTCCCCTACAACGTAAACCGCCTCTCGGCACAGATAGCGGCCAACGCCCTTAACCAATCCCAGAAAATGCTTAGGTGGAAAAGAAAAATAGTTAGAGAAAGAGCCCGGCTCGCTCGGGGCTTGCAAAAAATAGGTATTAAAGTTTTCCCAAGTGAAGCAAATTTTCTACTGGTAAGCTACCCTGAAGCTTCCGTTTTGGCTAAAAGACTAGCTGAAGAATTTGGGATAATTATACGAGACCTGAGTTCTAAGCCAATGCTCAGAGATTGCGTTCGAATTTCCGTAGGCACCCCTGCTCAAAATGACCTGTTATTAAAAGCTTTAAAAAAAATATTATGAGCGAAAAAATAAAAGTAGCATTTATCGATCGGGACGGGGTGATGATAAACGAACCTGAGGACACTAATCAGGTCGACAGTGTTGAAAAGCTAAAGGTTTTACCTAGGGTGATGGCCGGATTAAAAAACCTGCTCGCGGAGAATTACCGATTAGTCATGGTATCAAATCAGGACGGACTGGGCACAGATTCTTTTCCTACCGCAAGCTTCCAAACCGTACAGGATCGCCTGCTAATCCTTTTAAAAGAAAGCGGGGTAGAATTTTATAAAATATTTATTTGCCCTCATTTCGAAGAGGACAAATGTAACTGCCGAAAGCCAAAACCTGGCCTTTTAGGATTATTTTTGAACGAAGAGAATATCGACCTCGAAAAATCTTTTGTTATCGGAGACCGGCAAAGCGATGAGGAGTTTGCAAAAAATATAGGCATCAGGTGTTTCCGAACCACAACGAATGCTCCTTTCGCAAGACTAGCGACCGTAGAGCGCAAGACCTCAGAAACAGAAATATTTTTAAGGTGTAATTTGGACGGACAGGGTTCATTTAATATCGACACTGGCGTAAAGTTTCTAGATCACATGTTGGAACAATTTTCCAAGCACTCTCTTGTAGACCTAGACATAAAGTCTAAGGGCGACTTGGCCATCGACGACCACCACACCATAGAAGATGTGGGCTTGGCCCTGGGACAAGCCTTGCAAAAAGCGCTGGGCGACAGAACAGGCATCAGACGCTACGGGTTCCTGCTACCGATGGATGACACTCTGGCTGAGGTAGCAGTGGATCTGGGGGGCAGACCTTACTTGGTTTTTAACTGCGATTTTAAAAGAGAGAAGGTGGGTGACTTGCCGACTGAAATGGTGGAGCACTTTTTCCGCTCGGTAGCAGAAACCCTCAAGGCAAACATACACATCCGTGTTAAATACAGCCGCAACGAACACCACAAGATAGAGGCGATATTTAAAGCAGTTAGCAAGTCCATAAGGATGGCGGTCGAAGCTGATCCGCGGCAAGAAAATAAATTACCATCCACTAAAGGAATATTATGAAAATAGCAATAATTGATTACAAGTCAAGCAACATAGGATCGGTTACCAACGCCCTAAAACGTCTTAACTTCGACTATATAGTTACCAACAATCCTCAAGAGATACTGCGGGCTGACAAGGTAATCCTGCCCGGAGTGGGGCGCGCAGGTCAGGCAATGAACGAACTTCGTGCCCTGGGACTCGATTTGGTATTAAAGGACTTGAAAGTTCCCTTCTTGGGGATCTGCTTGGGCATGCAGCTAATGCTAGATTCCTCGGAAGAGGATTCTGGGGCATGCCTAGGCATTATCTCGGGCACCGTTAGGAAATTGCCTGATACCGTGAGAGTCCCAAAAATCGGCTGGAATGGCATAGACATAACTGCAAAAAGCCCGCTTTTGGAGGGAATATCTAAGGAAAACGCTTTTTATTTCGTCCACTCGTTTTTCTGCGACACTGACAGCAAATACACGCTTGCGTATGCCGAATACGGGGTACGCTTTCCTACTGTGATTAATCGCGACAATTTCTATGGAGTTCAGTTTCACCCTGAAAAGTCGGGCGATGACGGCGAAAAATTATTAAATAATTTCTTAAACTTATAATTATGGAGACATTAAATAAAAATTTTACGGTCATACCAGCGCTTGATATATACAAAGGAGGTTCTGTCGTTAGACTCCAGCAAGGTGACTTTGAAAAAGACAAAAAAACCTATGGAAAAAGCGCGGCTGAATTAGTGCAGCAGTATCTGGAAGATGGAGCCTTAAGAATCCATACGGTGGACCTTGCCGGAGCTGAAGGAGGCAAACCGGTCAATGTTGAACTCTTTAAGGAAATTGGAGGATTAATAAGGTCATTTGAACAAAAAACAGGCAAAAAAATCTTATGGCAAGTTGGAGGTGGCATACGAACAGAAGAAGATGTTGAGCGAGTAATTGGTCAATATGGCGCGCAGAAAATTATATTGGGAGGAGCAGTTATAGACCGTGAAGTCGAGAGCGGTTATCTTTCAAAGCTTGTAGGAAAATATGGCGCAGAAAAATTTATTATTGATATTGCCGTGGGTACAAGCAATACAAATCCTGAAACGAAAGTTCTGAAAAAAAACGGCTGGAAAGAAGATGTGAGATTATCAATCGAAAAGGCGCTGGAGCTTTTGAAAAAAATAGGAATAAGCCAAGCTCTCGTGACCTCTAAAGAAAAGGACGGGATGGGGCAGGGTCCTAATCTGACTCTGGCTTCGTATGTAAAAGATTGTGGATTTTTGGTAACTGCTTCAGGTGGTGTATCTTCTGTGGAAGATTGCGCAAAAGCTCTTAAGTGCGGTCTTGATAGCGTGGTAGTCGGTAAGGCCTTACTCGATGGAAAATTCACACTAACTGAGGCAAATGATGCGATTAAAAAATTAAATAAATAGAAATATGTCTACCGAAATCGAGTCAACATTGTTAAAAAGAATAATTCCCTGCCTTGATATAAAAGAAGGTCGAATCGTTAAAGGCACGAATTTTGTCGATTTAGCGGACGCAGGAGATCCTGTGCTCGTGGCGAAAAAATACAGCGATGAGGGCGCGGACGAAATTGTCGTCCTCGATATAGCAGCAAGCGCGGAAGGTCGCGCTAAATTTTTGGAATTAATAAAAAATATTGCCGGCGTTATTCGCGTTCCGCTTACCGTCGGAGGAGGAATTAAGACCATTGAAGATGTCAGGGAATACCTTTCCTCGGGCGCGGACAAGGTTTCAATAGGTTCTGCGGCAATAAAAGACCCTGAACTTGTAAATCGGGCCTCGGAAGAGTTTGGCTCGCAGTGTATTGTGATATCGGTAGACCCGAAATGGACAGAAAATTTCTGGCAAATATACGTAAGAGGAGGCAAGGAGCCGACGGGAGTAGATGCGCTTGATTTCGCTCAAGATATGGAGAAGCGAGGCGCAGGTGAGCTTTTGGTAAACAGCATAGACAAAGATGGCACCAAGTCCGGCTACGACATTCCCCTGCTTGATGCGATTTCAAAGAAGGTCCGTATACCCATCATTGCCTCGAGTGGAGCCGGAAACTTGAAGGATTTCCTTCAAGTTTTCAAAGAAACAAGCATTGAAGCCGCTCTCGCCGCCAGCATATTTCACTTCAAAGAAGTATCCATACCGGATCTTAAAAATTACCTTTTATCAGAGGGTATAAAGGTACGTATTACCAACGAAACAAAAAAATAAATTAATTGCTCGCGTCGATTTTTGCGGCGAGGATAAAATCGTTCTCGGAAAGGCCGCCGATGGCGTGCGTGGAAAGAATCAATTTTACTTTATTGTAACGTATATCTATGTCCGGATGGTGGCCTTCGGATTCGGCGATTTCGGAAATTTTATTCACAAAATTTATCGTTCCGATGAAATCTTGGAATTTGTAATTTTTGGTAATATTTTTTCCGTCTTCGGAAAGCTCCCAGCCGGGCACCATGTCCATGTATTTTTTTGCTTCGGCCTTATCTAAAGGCAGTGCTCCCCCTTCGCACGGCACACATTTTTTCTTTAAAAGTTCATTGGGCATATTTTAATTCAATTGGCTTGTTCTGCGAAGTCTTGGCGAAGCAGAGCTATCTGATAAATACTCCATACTAGGACCAGAGACGCAATCCATTGGGAAATCGACAAAACTGTCCCATTGACCAAGAAATCGAGGAGAATCGCTACGAAAGGAAACGTAAGCTCTAGAATTGTGGAGATATGCACCGGCGTTTTTGCGAGCCCTTTGTAGTAGATCAAAAGCGCCACCATTCCGGTAGACACGGCTATGAGTCCGAGATATCCTGCCTGAGACAAGTCGGGCAGTACAAAGCCGCCATCCTTCTGTCCGAACCAAAACAGAAACGGCAAAGCCACTACTAGCGTAATCAAAAAACGGTAAAAAGTGCCGACCCTGAAATCAACTTTGCCTAAGAGCATTTTAGAAAATGTGGTAGACGAGCCCCAGGCAAATGCAGCGCCCAGCGCGTAGAGAGCCGCAATGGCCATACCCTCACCCGTCTCCAGATTCACGACTCCGTTCGGAAATGTTACAAAGTAAGCCGCGGCCAATGCGAGCACCGCCCATTTTATATATCGTCTATCGAGTTTTTCTTTTAGAAAAATGCGGGCGGTGGTGATGGCAAAAATGGGCTGGAGTTTTTGGAGGAGAAATACCACGGATATGGTAATGAAGTGGACCTTGCCAAGCGCGGTCGTAAACCAGAGCGTGCCGAGGAGCCCGCTCAATATGGCTATAAGTATAAGGAGCCACCATTCGCGGCTGGAAAGTTTTGTATGCCGTACATGTTTAAAAATAAACGGCGAAAGAATTATAAGTCCTATCAAGTGTTCGAGAAAAATTATGGTAATCGGCGGCAGAGTGTATAAATGCTGGCGTATGAGTCCGTCAAAAGCCCAAAGTAACGCCGCAATGATAATGAAAATAGGGCCCGTGTAATCTCTTAGCATAGATTCATATCTTTTTTTATTTGAATAATCAATTCTGCTTCGGTGTCGAATTTTTTGAATTCCCGTAAAAATTTTTGAATATCGATACTCACTTCTTTGCCATATGCGTCGCCGTCGTACCCTATCAGATGCACTTCGATTTTCTCTCCGGGACCTACGACAATGCCCGCGCGATATTTTTTACCATCCAACTCTGCCGTTCCGGCATAAACTCCCTCCGGCGGAAGATTTTTTACGGCCACGGGAATATTCATCGTCGGAAATCCCAATTTTTTTCCATATCCCGCTCCCCTCTCTACGATTCCGGAAATTGTCTGCATTTACTTGCCGAGCTTTATTCCGAGCTCCTTGAGCTGTTTATCCGGAGCTTCGGAGGGAGAATTCATCATCAGGTCCTTGCCTTCTCCGTTTTTTGGGAATGCCATCACTTCGCGGATGTTGGGTTCGTTTTCAAGTATCATCATCAAGCGGTCAAAACCCCAAGCAATGCCTCCGTGCGGAGGAGTTCCGGCGCGAAATGCTTCCAGCATGTAAAATAGATTTTTTTCCACCTGCTCCTTGGGCACGCCCATGATTTCATACACGGCGAGCAGAGCTTCGGGTTTGTGGTTTCTGATACTGCCGCCGCCGATTTCATAGCCGTTTAAAACTATATCGTACTGATTTGTGAGAATGTTTGCGATATTGGTTTTATTAAGCAAATCTTCCGCGAATTCGGGCTGCGCTCCGGAAAATGGATTGTGAGTAAAAGTCCATTCCCCTTCCGCGGTGGGATTGTCAGATTTATCGGTTCGCTCAAAGAAAGGAAAATCTATGACCCAACAAAAAGCCAGAGTATTTTTATCTTCTTTGTCTGTTCTTATGTCCGGCCTGTCAGTGCCATATTTTTCCAGCGCATCCTTGTAAGAAATCCGAGGAAAAGGAATTTCTTGTATCTTTTTCTCGGGATAAAGATTTTGCACTATATCTATTAGAAGTTTTTCGTTCAAAGACATCACGTCCTCGCGGTCCACAAAACTCATCTCCATATCGAGCTGAGTAAATTCTGGTTGGCGGTCACCACGCAGGTCCTCATCCCGCATGCACTTTGCCATCTGAAAATATCTTTCCATGCCGGAAGCCATAAAAAGCTGTTTGTACTGCTGAGGGGCCTGCGGCAAGGCGTAAAATTTACCCTGATCAAGGCGTGAAGGCACGATAAAATCGCGAGCGCCCTCTGCGGTAGACTTGGACAAGATGGGAGTCTCGATTTCTATGAAATTTTCCTTGTCCAGAGAGTCGCGGATAAATTTCACCACTTTGTGCCGATGGCGGATATTTTTCTGCATTCTTTCACGCCTTAAATCCAGATACCGATATTTCAGTCGGTGCTCTTCGCCTATTTCATAGCCCTCGGTGCCAATTTCAATTGGCGGGGTTTCAGCTTTGTTAAATATTTCAATATTTAAAACTTCAATCTCAACCCCGCCCCCTTTTTCGGCATTTTTATCATTTCGAGCTTTGACAATACCGGAAACTCCGACAACCCATTCCGGGCGAATTTCTTTGGCCTGCAAAATGGCCTCGGCGTGCACGGGCAGAGTAACACACTGCACTTTGCCGGTCATATCCCGTATGTCAAAAAACACCATTTTGCCTTGGTCGCGCCGCACGTCCACCCAGCCGGCAACCACGACTTCTTTGCCAATATGTTCTTTTAAATCTTTAATATAAATGCGGTTTTTCATACGTAAGATTCTACCACAAAATCAAAATAATTCAGAATAACTTTTGCCCGGTCATCTCTTTGGGAATGGGCAGTTTCATGAGCGCAAGAATAGTGGGCGCGACATCGGCCAAGCTGCCTTCGTGAAGTTTTAGACCTTTAACCGTAAGAATTGCGGGTACTTTGGAAAGGGTGTGTGCCGTATGCGGGCTTCCCGTAGAATTTTCCACATTTATCTCCGCATTGCCGTGGTCTGCAGTGATGAACGCTGCGCCGTCGTGCTTCGTGAGACATTCCACTATGCGCTTTATTTCCCCGTCCACTATCTCTACCGCCTTTTTGGTCGCTTCAAAATCGGCAGTGTGTCCGACCATATCCGCATTCGCGAAATTTATCACAAGTAAATTCGAACCATCTTCTATACTTTTGATTGCCGCATCGGCTATTTCCCGCGCCCGCATTTCGGGTGCCTGATTGTGAGTTCGTACATCTTTACGGCTTTCGATAAGAATATTTTCTTCGTTGGAATACGGCTCTTTGCGCTCGCCGTTGAAAAAATAAGTCACGTGCGCATATTTTTCAGTCTCGGCAATATGCGTCTGCTTGAGGCCCGCATCTGCTACCGCTTCCGCAAGCGTCCCCATTATCTTTACTCTTGAGAAGGCCACTTCGCTTTTAAGGTCGGCCGCATACTCGGTCATCGTACCCAGCAACACGTTCTGCTCCCCTGCCCGCTCAGTGACCTTATAGCTAAGCTGGCGAGTGCGGTCATTTCGGAAATTAAAAAAGAATACAGCGTCATTTTTTTCTACTTTGTGGACACTACCTTTGCTGTCCGGAAAAACCAAGGGCTCAATATGTTCGTCGTGTGCTCCATTTTTATACTTTTCCCGAAGCACTTCGGAGGGTTTTTTGTTTTCATGTTTTTCGCCTTTGCCTTCAAATACGGCCGTCAACGCAATTTCTGTCCGCCCCCAGTTAGTGTCGCGATCCATAGCGTAATATCTACCAGCCAAAGTAGCAATATGTCCCACCCCCAGTTCGGATAGCAGTTTTTCGAGTTCCACGACAAATCCTGCCGCGGACTGCGGCGGGCTGTCGCGCCCGTCGGTAAAAACATGCAGCACTATCTTCTGAACTCCTTCTTCTTTCGCGAGTTTCAAAAATTCATGCAGATGTTCCTGATGGCTGTGCACGCCAATCGGGCTTACCAAGCCCAGCACGTGCAGCACAGAGCCGTGATCGTTGACGTGCTTAAAAAGTTTGTGGAAGGCCGGAATTTTTTTATAATCTTCGGTCGAAATAGATTTGCCGATACGCACCAAGTCCGTTTCGATAGTCCGCCCCGCGCCTATGGTCATATGGCCTACCTCGCTATTGCCGATGACGCCAGGTAAGAGCCCCACGTGTTCCCCGCTAGCATCTAAAAGCGTGTGGGGAAAATTTGCCCACAAATAATCAAAAAACGGCTTTTGGGCCGAGGCGATTGCATTATTTTCTTTTTCCTCGCGATAGCCCCAGCCGTCTAAAATTATTAACGCAATGGGTTTTGTCATCTTAAGTGGCATTATGCCAAAGTTCAGTAATTGAAGCGCCATTGTGCAGATTATCGATAATCATTGCCAAGAGTTTGCCGGTCGGAATGACTTCAAGGTTCTTGATTGCCTTTCTGTCTGTGCCGCGGAGACAAGAATCCGAAAACCATATGCCCTTAAAAGGCGCGGCGTTCAAATTTTTGACCGCGTCGCCGGATAAAATCGCGTGAGTGGCGGTAAAATAAACGTCTTTGGCGCCACTAGCTTTCAGGGCTTCAAATGCTTTGACCGCGGTGCCGCAAGTATCCGCCATGTCGTCGGGAATAATGCAATTGAAACCTTTGGCATCTCCGATGACTTCCATCATTTCCGCCTGATTGGTTTTTTTAGGGTCGCGGAATTTATTGATGATAATTATGTTCTCTGGAATTCCCAACTGTTGTGCGAGTTTCCTGCAGGAAGGCGCGGCGCCCAAATCCGGCGCGACGATTTTGAAAGTTTTCAAATTAAATTTCTTGGAACGGATATGCTTTATCAAAAGGTCGTTTACATTCACATCGACTACCGGTATGGTCAGCGGATGCGCGTTGTAACTTGAAGGATTGTGAAGTCGGAGCACCACCACGCGGTTTGCGCCCGCCATCTGAAGCCGCATGGGAACCTTCTGCACCAATACCGGCTCGCGGTGATTCGATGGCTTGTCCTGCCGCGCATACGGCAAGCACGGCATGACCACGGAGATACGGGAGGGGTCGCCTTGGCGGAGAGCAAATACCATAGACTCGCATTCATCCAAGTCGAATGCCAGCTCCTCTTTGGAATCAAAACGAGGCTGCATAATTATGTAAATATCACGGTCGCGGACGGATTCGGTATGGTGGACTATAAATTCGCCGTTCTGGAATACTTTGTAATTCGAAGTAGCGAGTTTGGTTTTTAAAAGTCTGGCAACCTCGAGCGCCAACGTTTGATTTGTCCCGCTGGCAGAGCCATAGAGTTTTAAGGGATAAGGATTTAAATTAATTTGGGTGGCTGGCGCCATGTTGCCTTTATTTTAGCACAAGCCAAGAAGATAGCCAACTACTTTCATTTTAGCCAAATTCCAGTAGCTATAATCCCCTTTTTTTGAGAAATTGCGCCAACGCACGAATACCCGTAATCAATACTTCCGGACGTTCTCCGAAAGAAAAGCGCACATAGCCCTCTTTGCCAAACGCACTACCCGGAACCGTCGCCACGCCGCCCACTTCAATGGCTAGCTTACAAAACTTCTCGGAATTTTTACCGTGCCATCCGAGAGTTTTGAGGGGCACGAACACGTAAAGCCCTGCGGAGGGCTTTGGGATATTTGCCTCAAAAGTTTTGTTCAATTCACTTACGAATAAGTCGCGGCGTTTCTTCATTTCGATATTAATTTTTTTTGTAATGCTTGCGGCATTTTTTAGCACCGGCAAAGCGGCATATTGACACATGGTCGTAGCGCCACTGGTGCTCTGAGTCGCCAGACCCGACAATGTTTTGATTATCTCGGGGCTTGTAAATACAAATCCGAGGCGAAACCCGGTCATCGCAAAACTCTTGGAACAGCTTTCAATAATAGCTAAGTTTACCGGTAATTTGCCGGGAACGGCGCAGGAGGCAAAGGTCTTGCCGTAAACGAGCCCGCTGTAAACTTCATCCGAAATAATAAACAATCCAAGCCGCGTCGCGGCGGACATGATTTTTTTTATCTCCGCCTTGCTATACAGTGCGCCGGTCGGATTACCCGCATTATTTAGAATGAGAATTTTGGTTTTTTTCGTTTTATTTTTCTTGATATCCTCTGGAGTTATTTTCCATCCCGCTTTTTCACTAGTAGTTATAATTTTTGGCAAACCCCTAAAAAGCCGCACCATGCCCGGATACGATACCCAGTACGGAGCGGGTATTAAAACCTCATCGCCCGGCTGAAGCAATGCCTGAAGCAGAAAAAAAATACCCAATTTGCCTCCACTGGTAACAAGCGTATTTTCTTTGGTAATACCGGAGCCGTAGCGCCTGTTCATCCAGAGCGCCGCTTCTTCGCGTAAATCTCCGATTCCCGCCACCGACGGGTAATGTGTTTTGCCTTCCCGAAAAGCTTTAGTGAAAGCGCGGACTGCTACCGCCGGCGCGGGCATCATAGGTTCGCCGGCACTTAAGTTGTAGATGGTTTCCCCTGCTCTGGCTTTATCTAGAGCAACACTATTGATGGCAACCGTAGCCGAAGGCGGGATTTTTAAAATACGAATCTTTTTCATCGTTTTTTTCGTTGAACTGTTTTTGAATGATTAACTATCAGATCAAATATTTTATCGGTAAGGGCCGCGTCAATTTTGTTTCTTTTGCTGTATTTACGGTGCAGATTTGATAGGTCTTTTTCCCGTCCGCGGTCAAGAACCCGTAATTTTTTTTGCCGCTTAAGCGTACCTATTTTTTTAACAATTTTCAATCTGAGTGCTAAAAGTTCTATGATTGAACCGTCAACGCGGTTTATTTTTTTTCTGAGGCCCACCAAGTTCTCACCTGCTGGATTCATGGCGTCGTCAAGTTTTTTCAGATTTCGCAAAAACCTTTCCCTCGCCTCACCGGCAAACGAGTTTTTATTTTGCATATCTAAAAACAATTGCCAAGTGTCATTATTCACCATCTGGTGCATCCGCACCAAGCTGTTGTAATCAGGTGTGGAAATTTCCTGTGGTTTTAACTCTAGCTTTGCGAGTCCTCTGCCGATGAAATGCACCAATGCTTGAGATGTGGCCATTTGTCGGTCGTGTTTTTCCGGAGAAGTGAAAATTACCTTAAGTTTTAATTTTTTAAATATACCTAGCAGTGTTTTCTCGTGCGCGCTCGTTTTTGACGCTTTGCACACCACTATCTTGAGGCCATGAAGCCCTTTGTTGATTTTTTCCGAATCCGGACCGAAAAGCGGGTGCGTAGCTAGTATCGGCTGATTTTTGGGAAGGAACTTCTTCATTACGGTCAACGCAAACATCTTTACTGAGCATACATCCACCACCAAGGTCTCGCGAGAGATAAGCGGTCTTATGGCCTTACAAGCACTTGCCATCTCTGAAATTGGTACGCATAAAAACACTATGTCCGCGGATACGGTCTGCTCCAGATTTGCTGGTACAAGACCCGTGCCTTTGCGCTGAATTTTATTTATTTTATCAAACACAAAAACCGCTCCGTGTCGAGACAGGGACTTGGCCCACAATTTGCCGAATCTGCCATAACCTATTATTCCGAATGTGATTTTTTTCTTACTTTTCATCTTTTTGCACTACAATAAAGGTGGTTAAGTTGGGATGCATATCCTGGATGTTTTTATCTAGCACTTGAAGCCCGTAGATAAGTGCGGAGCGTGCCGGCGCGATTACGGCCGTATTTTTGCTCAGTTTGCCCGTCGCCAAATCACGCGCCGCCTTGGCGGTATCTTCCCATTCGATTAGCTTGATTTTGGGAAATTCTTTTTCCAGGTACCGTTCACATTGCACAAGGGCCTGAGAATGTGAGGCGATGGCCCTGACCTTGTCTTTGGTAATATTTTTTTTAACTAGCAAGCTCTGATTAACGTTAAGCCAAATTTCATCAATCATGTGAAAATTATATTTGCCCATAGCCCGAAAAGCGGGATACACTAACCCTCCGCGAGAATTTACGACAGGAAAAATGCCAAGCTCTATTGTTCCGACATTTAAGGCGGACAAAACTCTTTCCATATCTATAAGATAAGAGATTTCAATTTTGGTACCCGAACTTTCCGAATAAATCATCGCGGCTTCTTCGGAAAAAGAACCTCTGTCTCCCGAAACGCCTACTTTAATTTTTTTCATTTCTTTTTCATATTAATAATATTAATTTCTTATTGGTTTTGAGCTTTATGCCTAAGGTAATGGTCCATGATGACTAGGGCACTCATGGCGTCCACTATCGGCACGGCTCTGGGTAAAACGCAAGGGTCATGCCGGCCTTGCGCTTCTATTACGGTTTCTCTGCCTGTCGTGTCAACAGTATTCAATTTTTTCGCTATGGTAGAAACCGACTTGAAAGCAACTCGAAAATATATATCTTCTCCGTTCGAAATTCCGCCCAGCGTCCCGCCGGCATTATTGCTTCTGGTGCGAACTTTACCGTTCTGGTCGGTGTAAAATTCGTCATTGTGAACGCTACCGCGCATTTTGACCCCTTCAAAACCGCTGCCAAGTTCAAAACCTTTGACTGCGTTTATGGAAAGCATGGCCTTACCCAGATCCGCCGACAGCTTATCAAACACCGGCTCCCCCAGCCCCGTGGGGACGTTTTTGATTATACCTTTGATAACGCCGCCGATTGAATCGCCTTCGGCTTTAACCTTTTCCACAAGCTCAATCATCTTTGCCGCGGTCTCAGCATCCGGGCAACGGATAATATTCGACTCCACGTCGGAAAAAACAACTTGATGATAGTCGATGTCTGTCCTTATGTCTCCGACTTGTTCCACATAAGAGATAATTTCAATGCCGCATTTTTCTTTGAGGTATTTCTTTGCAATCGCGCCCGCAGCTACCCGCGCCAGTGTTTCCCGCGCCGAAGCCCGGCCGCTGCCGCGAAAATCCCTTAAACCGTATTTCTGGCTGTAAGTAAAATCCGCGTGTCCCGGGCGATACAATTTTTTCATGTGGTCATAATCCTCCGGCCTCATGTCTTTATTGTGTGTCAAAAGGAGAATCGGTGTGCCCGTGGTCTTGCCTTCGTACACGCCGGACAGGATATGTATGGTGTCCTCTTCTTTTCTGGGACTTGTAATATGGCTCTGTCCGGGCTTGCGCCTGTCCAAGTCTTTTTGGATTTCCTCTTCGCTGATCGGAATTCCCGGCGGACAGCCATCCACCACTGCCCCCACCGCACCGCCGTGCGACTCGCCGAAAGTTGTTATCTTGAATAATTGTCCTAATGTATTTCCTGGCATTTTTTTATATTTTAGCTGTTAATTTGATTTTCCGTAAAACCTCGTCGACTACAGCATCTTTTACAGGGTGCGCAAATCTATTTTTTTCCACTTGAACTTCGCCTATTTTTTTGAGCAGCACATAACGCGGCCTCCCTTTAACGGCTTTTTTATCGTTGCCGACGCTGGTCATTATTTGTCCGGTTCTGTATGTAAGAGGTTTTAAGCTAACGCCCATCCTGCCCACCAGAAGTTTCCGGAGTCGCAGATAGTCCGAAGCCGGGAGCAGTCCGATGCTTTGAGCCGCCCCCGCCTCCACGAGCATCCCCGCGGCAACCGCGTAGCCATGCAATATTTTGTATTTGCTTATTTTCTCGAGAGCGTGCCCTATAGTGTGACCAAAATTAAGCGTCATGCGCTCGCCATTTTCCCTTTCATCTCTTGCGACAATACGAACTTTGATGCGGATTGCATTTTTAACCACAATTTTAACAGTTTGCTCATCCCGTCCGAGAAGCGCGGCGATATTTTTTTCCACGTAATTGAAACTACGGGAATCGGAAGTGGCAAACATTTTTACGGCTTCAACCAAGCCGTTCTTAAATTGCTCCAGGTGGAGGGTGCGAAGACACTCAAGCCCGATAAAAACTGCCTCTGGCTGCCAAAGCGCGCCAATCAGGTTTTTGCCTTGCGGCGTATCAATGCCCGTCTTGCCCCCGATGGAACTGTCTACCATCGCAAGTAGTGTGGTCGGAACCTGAATATATGGTATGCCTCGCATGTAGGTCGCCGCGATAAAACCAGCCAAATCCCCCGGCACCCCGCCTCCTAAAGCCACAATCACAGTTTGCCGATCCAGCCGCAAGCGCAACATTTTTTGTTCAATAATCGTTTTGTATTTTTGATTTTTGGAAGTTTCTCCCGACGGTATGGAAAATAAAAATACTGTGCGCCCATTTTTACCGAGCAGGCGCTGCAATTTTTCCCCATACAGCTTCCGAACCTTATTATCGGTAATAATGACACAGGCGCTTTCGGAAAAATTTTTCTTTAAAAAACCACTTATGCTTTTCCCAAAATCCCGCCCGATGAAAATTGTGTACGGTGCACTTGGTTTCGTTTTTAGTTTTACGGGTATGTTCGTCATAAATCTTTTTTTATTTCATTGAGGGTTAAAAGCAAATCTTCCGTCTGCTCCCACCCCAGACACGGGTCGGTGGCTGAAAGACCGCCGAGGTCAACCTTGTCGGGGTCATACGGCTCTATCTTTTGGCTACCTTCTTTGAGAAAACTTTCTATCATAAAACCTTTGACCACGTTCCGGAGTTCGGGTTCCTTTTGGAGTGCCGCCATGACCTCGCGCACTACTTCCAGCTGCTGTTTATGGGACTTGGCGCCATTAACTTTCGAATTGTCATGACTGGCATCAATGACGATGGCGGGGTTTTTAACATTATTTTCCAAAAGTTTTTGTTGCGCCTCTTTGATGTGGACCGAGGAGTAATTCGGTCCTTTTTCCCCGCCCCGAAGCACGAGATGCGCGTGAAGATTGCCATGAGTTTCTACCTCCGCTCCGCTAAAAACAGCAATGTGCGGATTTTGCACTGCCAGAACGCTATTGACCCCAATCTGGAGAGATCCGGAAGTTGGATTTTTCATACCCGCGGCACAGTCAATTGCTGATGCGAAGACCCGATGTTCTTGGTCTTCGGAACTGCGGGCGCCGATAGCAACATAAGATAAAAGCTCCAAAAACCCTCTGGCGCCGTGTGTGAACAAGGCCTCGTCGGCAATAGGCAACCCAAGCTCAACTATCTTTACCATCATCTCCCGGCAGTACTGCATACCCTTTTCAACGTCCGGCGGCAAGGACAAATCCGGCTGATTTATCGGTCCGGTCCAGCCCTTGCCTGTGCGCGGTTTTTGGATGTATACCCTCATGACCAGTTTTAGATTATCCCGCACCTGGGGTTCCAACGCTTTCAACCTCCGCGCATATTCCAGCACAGCCTCCTTCGGCCATGCAGAACAAGGGCCGACAATAATAAGCAGGCGTTTATCCTTGCCCGCCAAAATGTTTTTGACTTCTTCGGTGTCCTTGGCTATCTGCTCAAATCCTTTTTCGGACATGGGCAGGCGCTGGATGAGTTCCTCGAATGTGGGAAGTTTTTTTATGGTGGTTAAATTCATAACATTGTATTAATTATTTTCTTATTAAGACGGGCAATCAGCTTTGGCGTGATAATTTTTTTTCTAGTCCAGAGTTCTACCTGACGCACTCCTTGGGCAGTAAACATATTTATTCCGGAAATTACTGTGGCACCCTTTTTCTTTGCCGACTTGAGTAGTGCCGTCTCGGACGGATTATACACAAGGTCAAACACGGTCTGATGTTTGGCGAGCAATGTTTGCGGCACCGGTGAATTTTTTATATCGGGAAACATACCGACAGGCGTAGCGTTCACAATCACATCAATATCGTTTGACGTAAGTTCGCTCATACTCGCAGCTCTGCCGCCGAATTTTTTTTGCAATTCTTTTATGTGTTTTGATGTACGGTTAACGTATATCAACCTCCCGCCGTGACTCTTGACCACATGCGCTAGGGCCAATGCCGCCCCACCCGCGCCCAGGAGAAGAACATGCTTGTCCTTCAATTTTGTATGACGCAACGCGTATTCCATCCCAAAAATGTCGGTATTGTAGCCGACGAGCTTGCCGTTTCGGTTAATGATGGTGTTAATTGCCCCGATCTGCCGCGCCGAACGGTCTACGCTATCCATAAGATTCACCGCACTTTGCTTAAACGGCATAGTAACCGCCGTTAACTTGATTGATAAAGTCCGGATGGCGGCCACCAGTTTTTTTATGTCTGGTTCCGAAAACGGCAAGAGGATTGCCCGAGCTCCGATTTCTTCGTATATCAGACCGTGTAATACCGGACTTTTGGTGTGAATCAAAGGATAACCTATAACGATATTAAGTTGTGTGTTTAAAACAGACATTATATTTTACTTAGGTAACGCAGGGCCTCCAGGTAACCTTCGACGTTTTTTCCGCTAATAATCTTTTTACAAGCCGGAGCTGTCACCGAAACCCTCCTCCATGTATCACGCTTGGATATATCGGAAAGATGCACTTCCACTGCCGGTATCCGGGCATCCAGAAGAGCATCATGCAGGGCATAAGAGTAGTGCGCCAAGGCCCCGGGGTTAATGATAATTCCATCCCCCTTCTTTCCGTTTTTTTGCAGAAAATCAATAAGGTCACCTTCGTGATTAGACTGCAAAGGAATTATTTTTATCCCAAGCTTTCTAGCTTCTCTCATAACGGTACTTTCAAGCTTGGCCAGCGTAACAC
>JALYJR010000047.1 GCA_030775165.1 bacterium
ACCAAATGGTCTGCGTCAACAGTTACTGCGGAACTCGTGGAAGAGGTGATAGTACCGGAAAAACTAACCTTGTCTCCTGCTTTCAAATCGCTTGCCTTAACGTCGCCATCGCCGTTTATTTTGGTATCGGCATCTACGTTAACCACGAAGTTGAGCACGCTTTCTCCAAAAGAAACAGCGGCCTTCACCACATTTCCGCTTACAGAAATTACTTTCGCTCCCAGTACACGGATAGTGCCGTTAGGGCCCAAGACCGCTCCTGTTGCGGAATCAAGCTTTACCAACGCTTCAGCCTTGAGGCCAGCGCGGGCATTTAGATACCCCTTTTCACCCTTATCGTCATTCTTGGCGCTGGCAGGACTACCTGCTATAAAAAGCGCTAGAAACGAGAATACAATTAAACCTTTTGCTATATTTTTCATAATTTTATTTACTTAAGTTAGACTAATAATGTTAATAATAGGGAAGACACTTTGTCCCTCCCGTCTATGGAGACGAAACAATACGGCAAAACTTACCTCGGCGAAATATGCTATTATGAGTAAGTATTCACACACTAATACGTCTGCATCAATGAAAGCGAAATTACCACAACTGGAAAAAATCTTTGAAAAAACCTATAGCGAAAACGCGGACGCCCTGTTTCGCTTCGCATATTACCGGGTATCCGACCGGGATCAGGCGATGGACATCGTAGGGGATGCATTCGTGCGCCTTTGGGAAGCCCTAGGAAGAGAAGAGGTGAAGGAACCGCGGGCACTCCTTTTCAAGGTAACTAGGAACCTCATCATCGACTGGTATCGGAAAAAGAAAAGCATAGCGGTTCAGGATTTCGGCGAGGAGGCAAAGGAGGGAGGCGGGCAGGAGAATTTTATGGACATGTTCGCGGGCAATCTGGCGGGCGCGGAATCTCTCTCCGAGGCGCAGATGGTCATTGAAAAAATCCGCACACTGGAACCGATATACCGCGAGGCGTTGTACTTACGCTATGTGGAGGAATTGAGCCCGAAAGAAATATCGGCCATTACCGGAGAATCCGCCAATCTTGTATCTGTACGGGTGAACCGGGGACTAAAGTTGCTAAAAGCCGCGCTTCGCATATAAAATATAATAAAACCAAAGAAAATGAGAAAATTAAAAAAACTTAAAAATTTAAAACTGACTGACTTTGAAAAACGACAGCTTTTCACGCGGGTGCAAAGTTCCATAAAGAAATTGCCGGATAGCGGCGATGTCAATTTGAGATATCCGGTACCGAGCCCATTTTTCCGGTTCGCGTTTCTGCCGCACACCGCTTTTATGAAAGTCGGGGTTCTGGCCCTATTGATACTAACGCTTTCAGGGGCGACTGCCTATGCTTCGCTCGGCTCCCTGCCGGGCGACCTCTTATACGGAGTAAAGGTAAACGTAGTGGAGAAGGTTTCCAAGCTAGCCGCCCTTAGCCCCGAGAGCCGAGCGCGCGCGGAAACGGAGCACATAGAGCGCAGAATAGCGGAATTCGAAATTTTGGCGGGAAAGGGAAAACTTACCGAGGCGCGCACCAGAGTCATTGAGGAAAATATCGACGAGCGGTTAAAAGATTTCGACCGAAGTGTTTTAGATATTAAAGAAAAGTCAGGTAACGACAAAAAACAGACACGAGAGGAAAAAGATTTGGACTCCAAGCTCGAGAAACACGCGGAAAATATCATAAAGATAAGAGAAGGTAGGTCTCCTGATAAGCGTGCTTTGGAAGCGGTGCTTGAGCGAGTGGAGGCCCGCCGTGACGAGAGAGAGAAAGAACGCAAGGAGCGTGGAGAAGATGACAATGATGAGGAAAGAAACGAGGATGAAGAGGATTTTGAAAACGAAACGAGGGAAGCTGGAGACAGCGGCGATAGTGATGAGGAAGACAGACATGAGGATAGAGAGATAGATATAGGGCTACCAATCATATAAATGAAGATAAGTATGGACAAGTTAAGGGGCACTGTCTTCCAAAAGAAAGTCTGGAAGGAGCTTTTAAAGATTCCGACGGGTAAAACTCTGACCTATAAAGAGCTCGCCGCGAAAGTAGGCAAGCCGCGCGCAGTTCGCGCGGTCGCAAATGCTGTCGGCGCAAACCCCATGCCTCCGGTTATACCTTGCCACCGCGTGGTGCGGAGCGATGGTACGCTCGGGGGGTATTCCGCACGAGGTGGAATCAAAATAAAACGCAAATTACTTCAAAAAGAGGGGGTTATGATATAATCTAACAATATAATGATGAAAAAGGCGCTCATTCCGATAATAATTGTTCTGGCTATCGCCGCGGGCGTATATTTTTTCAAACAAAGCCAACCGGAAATTGCGGAGAACTCTTCTCTTGAAGATGAAAAAACGCAAACTCCGATAACCATAACCTCCAAAGAAATACGCGAGGATAATTTTACCGGCTCCGAACCCGTAATTGAAGGTGAAGGCAAGCTCGTTAACGCGGCCAGAGAATATATTGCGAATTCAATCACGCAATTCAGGACACAAGCCGATACCGATGTGCCCCAAATGCGTGAAGATTGGGGCGAAGACAGTCCTGCAGGAAACTACGCAATAGAAATCGGCGCCTCGACCGCCGAAGGCGAAAATACACAGTCTATTATAGTTACGGAATACATATATTCCGGCGGAGCTCATGGTTCGAGCTCGTATAAAGTTTTCACCGCATCCAAAAAAAGCGGGGAGATGTTGTCTTTATCCGATATGATTAAAAACGACAAACGGTCTGCATTTACCAAACTTATAAAAGAAAAATTAAATGCGTGGCGGCCGGCGGGAAGCGAGAGCACTGTAGTATTTCCCGAAGATGTCGCCGACTTGTCGTTTGAAGCCCTTTCAAACTGGGCCATTCTAGGCGATAATTTTGTCCTTTATTTCAGCCAATACGAAGTGGGGCCGGGAGTTTTGGGCGCTTTTGCCCTGCCGGTACCACTCGAGGAACTAAGCGACTTCTTGTTGTAATAAAAGCACGGCAGTTGCGTCTACTTAATGTAGAGAAAGACTTTTCGTCGAAGTCCTTTCTAGATTACCAAATTAATACTTTTATAAATTATCATGAGAACAAAAGCATTTCTTTTAGCTCTCGCGTTGGTAGTGCTAGGCTCGGTTGGAGCAGGCAGTGCAAGCGCCCAGACAGCAACTTTCCCTGCAGGATGCGGCTCGGGATTGGGTTATAGCGTAACCACCGGCAATCCCTGCAATGGCACGAATAGTGCAACCATCGGCTATCTGCCGGGCTGTACTTCAGCGCTTGGCTACAGCACGGTTAACGCTGTGCCCTGCAGTGGAGGTTCAGTGGCGATACAGTGGCTATCGGGCTGCAGTTCGAGCTTGGGCTATAGCGTAGCGAACGGTATGCCTTGCAACGGCACGGGAACAGCATCCCTAGCAACGTCGCCGATATATTACCCACCGGCACCGGGGTTTCCTGTTACCGGAGGGGCTAACGCCTTGGCAAACATTCTTTTCCTCGGCAGTTCGGCGCTCATAGTGGCTTTGGGTTTGAGATATATGTCTCGCAAATCGAACGCTTAAGCGTCTAGAGGGAAAGGGCGGGACTCTGTATGAGTACCCGCCTTTTACCCTTTTCTTCAATAATTTTGTAAAAAACGGGGTAGTTTAATATGATATAGACATGCTTACGGTTAAATCAAAAAGATATTTGGCGCATATACTGATAGTCATCGCTGTCCTTATTTTTTCGTTCGTGTTGTTCCGGGCTTTTTATTACGCGCCGAGCGACGAAGTGCCTTTTGCGCCTGCACCAATAGAAAATATTGAGAGCCAAGCAGCATCGGTAACACCAGCGGTCACCGGAAAACCAGTACAACTGGTAATACCAAAAATAAACATAGATACCAAAATACAGCATGTGGGCATCACAAGCAAAGGCAACATGGCCAGCCCGAACAATTTCGTAGACGCGGGCTGGTATAAATATGGCACCATCCCCGGAAACCGCGGCAGTGCGGTAATTGCAGGGCACGTGAACAACGGTATTGCTTTTCCTGCAATATTTTATGACCTGAAGAAGCTTGAGCCGGGAGACGAGATTTTAGTCACAAACGAGAATGATGAGCTTCTTCGTTTTATCGTAACCGGCAGTAAAACTTACGCCTTTGACGGTAAAGCGGACGAGGTTTTTACAGAAGACAGCGGCAAGCTCTTAAAACTGATTACTTGCACGGGTACCTGGGTTAAAAAATACGGCACTCACGACCAGCGTCTGGTTGTCTCGGCGGTGTTGTCGGAATAAAAATAAAATGATAAAATAGCTGCATGGAAAAAATGCGTAAAGCGGCGCCTGTAGTTTTGAGAATCGGTATGTCGTTGGTCTTTTTGTGGTTCGGCTGGCAGCAGCTTTCTGATACGACTTTGTGGGCGGGAATAATACCGCCATTTTATACAAATCTGATAGGCCTGTCAGCGACTACTTTTGTGTTGATAAACGCTTGGTTTGAGATTATCTTCGGCGGCCTGCTCCTTTTAGGTATTTTTTCCAGAACTACCGCCCTACTCTTGGCACTCCACATGCTCCACATAACTTTTACCGTAGGATACAACGGCGTAGGCGTGCGGGATTTCGGCTTGGCTATGGGAACCATATCCGTTTTTCTTTATGGTCCCGATACTTGGTGCTTGGGAAAATTTTTTTATAAAAATAAATATACTCATGATGCCTAATAAGACAAAAAACAAATCACCGCAGGATTTGGGAACGGGGCTCACTTTTGACGATGTGCTTTTAGTGCCTCGCTACAGTGAGGTTCTTCCTAAAAATGCCAGCACCAAAACACGACTAACAAAAAATATCGGTCTTTATGTTCCTTTCGTGTCTGCTGCTATGGATACGGTCACCGAATCCCGCATGGCCATCGCCATGGCGGAACTTGGAGGCATGGGCATCATACATAAAAATCTTTCCATCGCGGACCAGGCTCATGAAGTAGAGCTGGTAAAACGCCACGAATCGGGACGCATCATAGACCCGATAACACTTTCCATAACCGCCACCGTGGGCGACGTATTCCGCATACAAGAGAAACGCTATATCGGCGGCTTTCCGGTGCTGGACGAAGAGGGAACACTCGTAGGTATCGTTACAAACCGCGACCTACGCTTTCAAAAAAATGAGAGCACTCTGGTCAAGGACATTATGACTACCGACCTCGTAACAGGAGGGCCAAAGACAACCATCGAAGAAGCAAATAATCTTTTCAGTAAGCATGGCATTGAAAAGTTGCCGCTGGTGGATAAAAACGGCAAACTCGTAGGCCTTATTACCTATCGGGATATAGCCAAATCCAAAGAATATCCAAATGCCACCAAAGATAAGCTAGGCCGTCTACGAGTGGGTGCGGCAGTGGGAGCGGGAGCGGACGTATTAATTCAAGTGGAGGCCTTGGTTAAGGCCGGCGTGGATCTCGTATGTGTGGATACTGCGCACGGACATTCCGCGGGTGTTATAGAAGCGGTTAGAAAAATCCGAAAAGCATATCCCAAACTTGATATTATCGCGGGCAACATAGCGACCGGAGCCGCAGCGCTTGCGCTCATTAAAGCTGGCGCGGATGCGGTCAAGGTGGGGATAGGTCCGGGTTCTATTTGCACTACACGCGTAGTTTCCGGAGTGGGTGTACCCCAGCTTTCCGCTATCGCTTCTGTCTACGAAGTTTGTCAAAAATTGAACATACCGATAATCGCGGACGGCGGTATAAAAAACAGCGGCGACGTGGTCAAGGCTTTGGCTTTCGGAGCGGACGTGGTCATGTCGGGAAGTATATTTGCGGGCACGGACGAAGCTCCGGGAGACATGGTCACCATGAACAATAATCAAAAATTCAAAAAGTACCGAGGCATGGGTTCTCTCGGCGCCATGCAAAGAGGCTCTAAAGACCGCTATTTCCAGGAAGACCAGCATGATATGACTAAACTTGTACCGGAGGGAGTTTCCGGTCACGTTTCTTACAAAGGCCCATTGTCGGAAGTTCTGCATCAGTACATCGGAGGACTAAGAGCGGGCATGGGCTATCTCGGCTCGGAAACCGTAGAAAAATTAAGGGAAGCGTCTTATTACACGATATCCAAAGCGGGATTGGATGAAAGCCACGTGCACGATATATTCATGGTCAACCCCACGCCGAATTATAAAAAATAGACTTGTCCCGTACTAAATTTTTAAGAAAAACACATGGCCAATACAATTAACAAGTTAAAATTTTAGTACTGGGATGGCGAAAGATACGCAGAAAGGCATAAAAAATAAAATTACTCCCCTGATAGGTCTTCAGTGGGGCGACGAAGGCAAAGGAAAAGGCGTAGCGCGCATAGCTTCGAGTTTATCGAAACAGGACCTTATAGTGAGATTTCAGGGAGGCAATAACGCCGGCCACACAATATGGCACAAGAGCAAGTGTTATGTGTTCAAGTTGATTCCATCCGGAGTTTTTGGCAAGGCGCAAATACACTTGGGGGGCGGCATGGTCATAAATCCCTGGGCCTTACTCGAAGAGACTCGTACTATCCCTAAAGGAGTGCCTTTTTTAAAACGCATGTCTGTGTCTCCGCACGCTATTTTGACCATGCCAACGCATATCCTACTCGATTCTGTTTCGGAAAAAACAAAAGGCAAGAGAAAAATCGGCTCCACCGGCAGAGGCATCTCGCCGTCCTACACCGACCTCACTCTAAGACGGGCGCTCAGGGTAGGCGATACTTTCCATGACGATTTCAAAAAAAGATATACCGCGCTCCGTGAAGAACATATACTGACTTTAAAAAACAGTTTTGGTTATTCGGTTGAGGCTAAAGATATCAAAGATGCCGAAGCCAATTTTTTTCAAGGTATTAAATTCCTAAAATCGCTTTTGGTTATAGAGTCCGCCAAAATAGTGGAGCAAGCGCTCCAGGGCGGCAGAAAGATTATCGCCGAGGGCGCGCAGGGGACACTCTTGGATGTCCGGTTCGGAAATTATCCATTTGTCACTTCTTCGCATACTATCGCGAGCGGGGTAGGCACAGGGCTCGGTATTCCGCCATCTGTCATCGGCCCGAGCATCGGAATCTTGAAAGCATATGTGACCAGAGTCGGTGAAGGCCCGTTTCCAACCGAACTCGGCGGCGTCCGCTCCGCAGTCTGGTGCCGGGATAAAAAAATAACCGATGAGAAGGAAAAGTTTCCGCAGCCCGACCTAAACAGCAGTGACGAATTCGAGCAGGGTGTGGCTTTACGACGGGCAGGCAGTGAGATAGGAGCCGTTACCGGCCGACTGCGCCGCACAGGGTGGCTCGATATTCCGCTTCTCCGTTATGCGATAAAAATTAACGAATCAAATGAGCTGGTCTTAGCCAAACTCGACGTCCTAAACGGCTTTAAAAAAATAAAGGTTTGCGTGGCGTATGAAATTAACGGAAAAAAAACAACGGAGGCACCTTTTGATTTGTCGCGCGTAAATATCAAACCGGTTTACAAAACCTTTCCGGTCTGGAAGGGCAACTTGTCCGACTATGGAAACAAGCTGCCGAAAGAAGCCATGGATTATGTTAAGTTTTTGGAAAAAACTCTAGGCGCGCCCATCATATACGTCGGCACCGGTCCGGAAGAGCATCACGTGGTGGAAAGATATTGGAAATAATTCTCTATTTATATTTATATGGCTATAAATTCTTGGACACCTTCGCCTGGAAACCTAAATCAATATAAAACAAACGAGGGAAATGGCAAAAAAGATTATATTTTCCAAATTCCACCCATAAAGGTAACTATTCCAGACAAAGAAAATGTTTACCCACCCACGAAAACTGCGGCGGATTTTGTAGCGGTGCTTGCTAAAGAATTGGGGCCTTCTTACTTCAGATTAAAAAAGGTCTTAGAGTTGGGGTGCGGCGATCACGGTCTTATGGCGCACGCTGTACTAAATTTAGGTGCTGAGAAAGTTGTAGGCTCTGATATAGACCCCAAGTCAATCGCTATAGTTAAAGAGCACGGTTCCGGTGATATCGGATGGGTTCTGTCGGATCTTTTCAATAACATTGAAGGTAGCTTTGACTGTATTGTGTCTAACCCTCCTCAGATGCCCATGCCTATGGAATTGCGTGCGAAACTCAAAGATTGGCACGATTCTCCGGGAGATAAAGGTTATGAGTTGATATTAAAAATACTAGAAGAAGCCGGAGGTCACCTCACTGATAAAGGTAGTATAATAATGATGGTTTTTGACTTCTTACTTAGTGATGGAAAAATTCTAGCGACAGCTCGCGAAAAAGGTTTTAGTATAAAATCCATAGGAGAATTCTCTAAACCTGTTCGCAGAGGAGGGCAAGTGGAAAAAGCTATGCCTTACTTACGGACGCTATTTCCCGGTTACGAATTTTCTAAAATACCTGGCAAGGAAGAGCTTCACTACAGCGTCAAGGTACTTAACTTCTCACTTGCGCAATAGATAAAAGCTGTATTTGCACCTATATGCTGATTTCTTGCTGTAATTGTTGAGCGGTCTGTCCGGTGTAAAGAACTGTCTTCAGGTTGGGGTATTTTTCTGAATCCAAATCGTCAAAATAATACTGCCGGTCGTCAATAAAAACTACGGGTTCGTTTGGGAACTGTCCGCAGATTCTTTCAACAACTTCCTTTTTACTCCCCGGCACCACGATAATTTCGGAGAAAAAAGGCTCGAGTCCGGCGCTTCTGACTTTTTCTTTTTGAAATTCTTCGTCGCCACAGGTGACTACATAGCAATCTTTGGGCTCCAGTGTCTTGAGAAATTCGAAAACTTCTTTATTCACAAACGCGGGATTTTCTTTCATGATTTCGTCGTGTAGACCGGCGTGGAGCGAAAAATGTTTCAACATTCTTTTCAGCGAAAACCCGCTTCCTTTTTCTTTTTCTATATAGGTC
>JALYJR010000048.1 GCA_030775165.1 bacterium
TCGGGGCCTTGAATATCCGTGAGGATTTTATATTTACTGTCGGTCTCGTGCATGAGGCCCATGGCGATTCCCGCTACTGGCGCGGTGATAGGCACTCCGCCATCCATAAGCGCGAGAGTCATCGCGCAGATAGATGCCTGCGAAGTACTGCCATTTGAAGCCATGGATTCGGAAACCACGCGGATAGTATAGGGAAAATTTTCCACCGCGGGCAGTACCATCGCTAGCGCTTTTTCCGCAAGCGCGCCGTGTCCGACTTCGCGCCGATTGGTAAAACCCGCTCTACCGGTTTCACCCGCTGAATACGGAGGAAAGTTGTAATGATGCATAAATCTTTTTTCTTCTTTAAGTTGGAGCCCGTCCACGGTGTTGCGGTCGTCCGGTCCTCCGAGCGTTAGCACAGACAACACGTGCGTGCCTCCGCGGTAGAAAATTCCCGAACCGTGAAGCTGGCTCGATATTCCGCCCGCTTGCGCATACAGGTCGCGCACTTCATCCATCGCACGGCCGTCCGCGCGCTTGTCTTCTTCTATCGCCTTCTTGTGAAGGATTTCATTTTCCGTGTCGTCAAACAAATCATCCTCCGTAGCAAAATCTTTGCGATCCGGATATTTTTCCGCAACCATTTTATTCCACTCGGTGTGGAGCGCGTCTATCTTTGCTTTGCCCGCGCCTGCAAATAAAGCGTCCGCCATCTGGGGCAATATCTTTTCTTTAAACAAGGCTGCCGACTCGTCAGCAACTTTTTCTTTTTCAATGACCCTTTTCGGCTTGCCTATTTCCGCAACTATTTTTTTCTGAAAATCTTCAAGTTTTGAAATCTCTTCGCTCGCTCGCTTTAACGCTTCTTCTATCTCAGCCTCGCCGGTCTCCCGGGCCGAAGCTTCTATCATATTTATATTGCCCGCCTTGCCGCAAATCGTAAGGTCAAATTTATACATGGCGCTGTCGAGCAAACGCAAATCCTGCGCGGGATTTATCTGTAAAGTATCTGGGTCATTTGCATATTTGCCTATACGCACACAACCGACCGGGCCCGCCCATGGAATCTCAGAAACCGCGAGCGCGAGCGAGGCGGCGTTCACCGCGAGTATCGTAGGGTCATTTTCGTCCACGGAAATCACAGTCACTATGACCTGCACCGCATGGCGAATGGACTGGTCGAAAAGCGGTCGAAGCGTGCGGTCTATGACTCGGCTCGCGAGCACGGCCTGCTCCGACGGCTTGCCTTCGCGACGCATAAAACGAGAGCCCAAAATTTTCCCCGCCGCGTAAAATTTTTCACTGTAATCAACGGTAAGGTTAAAGAACCCGAGCCCCTGCTGTTTGTCGCGGGACATACAGGCTGTGGCCAAAACGATAGTCTCGCCATACTTAAGCATGACCGAGCCGTGTGCTTGTTCCGCGAGGTCACTAAAAATCGCGGTCATGGTCTTGCCGCCTATTTCCACACTATATTCTTTTTTCTGCATACATATGCCCCATATGAGGCTAGCTCCCCTCCAGAATAAAGTACTGTTTCGCCGCTGTTAATCACAAGCGGGAGACACTATCTCTATCTGAAGACGAACTTTTTAAGTTAACTGGTAAACCCTGCCTATGGCAGGCGGGCGGCTTTCGAAGCCGCGAGATACCCCGAATATTAGCACTTTCGCTTTAAAAAACAAGGCGCGGAAGAGCGCATCGCGATTAAAGTTTCTGTTTTTCCCAGAGTTCAAAAAATCTTCCCCGTTTCACGGTAAGTTCCTGGAAACTTCCGGATTCTATCAGTCGACCGTCTTCGATGACCAGTATCTTGTCCATCTCTTTTATTGTCGTCAGCCGGTGGGCAATAACTATAGCAGTAACATTCTCAAAAAATTTATGAAGCGAATCTTTTATCTTTTCCTCCGACTCTAGGTCGAGGTGCGAGGTCGCTTCATCTAGGAGCAACATTTTTGGATTCTTGAATATGGCGCGGGCAATGCCCAGCCGCTGCCGCTCACCACCGGAAAGCTTGACCCCTTTCTCGCCTATGACCGTCTCTAGTCCCTGCGGCAGTTTGCCGGCAACTTCGCGAATATGAGCCACGTCAAGGGCCTGCGCCAAAAGTTTCTCGTTGTCCTTTTCGGAATCATTGGTGATTGTTATGTTATCGCGAAGCGAAAAATTGAAAACCTCCGTGTCCTGCATAACCACGGAGACTTGCCGAAAGTAATCCTCTTTCCGAATATTTTTTAACGACAAACCATCGAACAAAATATCGCCGGTAAATTTCTCGCGCTCTTTCAGGAGCAGTTTGAACAAAGTGGATTTACCCGCGCCAGAAAGCCCTACAATGCCTATCTTTTCTCCGCGATTTACTTCGAAGGAAATATCTTCCAGCGCCTTATTGTCTGCATAGGAAAAAGAGACATTTTTAAATTCTATTTTCCGCCAATTTTCCGGCAGCGCAACTTTTCCTTCCTCTCGATCGATAGTGACAGGTTCGTTAAGTATGTCCTTCATTCGAGAAATGCTTAGCCTGGAAACCACCAGATCCTGTGTGGCTGTCGAAAGCTCGTCAATAGATTCCCGCAAGGCAGAAAAATATCCGTTGAACAGTATCAGAAAACCTACCTCGTAGTGGCCATTCACTATGCCTAAAACTATGATGCCGACAATACTGACCTTAAACGCTCCCGCCCAAAACATCAGCAAAGCATGCCGAAACTGAAACCACTTAATCCTGATTTTAATTCTTTGCATCAATTCCTCCGTACTGCCGGCGATGATGTCATACAAGGTACGGGCCATGGACATAACTTTAACCGTTCGAATATTGTTGATTGCTTCAAACAAAACCCCGCTTACATTTTCTTCCTGCTGGTTGACCTTATACGAAGCTATGGCCGCTTTCTTAGTTATCAAAAAGGAAATTATAAAGTAAGTTACTACAAAAAAAATCAAAACAAATAAAACCGTATGGTCAAAGTTCGCAATAATTATGCCTATTGCAATAAGATTTACGGTAATTTCTATTATGTCACTGAACCAAACCCAAATTATCTTATAAAAAGCTTGCCCGGCATTATTAATTCTTTTTATTTTGTTGCCTGAATTTTCCCGCTCATGCCATGCCATGTCGAGCATAAACATATGTCGCATTGTTTTTAAGGTGGCGTCCACTGCTACCTTTTCACCAACCCAATATCCGAGATACTTGGAAAAAAATTGGCTCAGATTCCGGACAATGACCGCCGCGAGCCAAAACCCCAGCATTAACCATACGTACGCTAACGGGCTTCCGAATTCGTAGTTGGATAAAAAAGTTACTATCGAAGCGAGGGCAAAAACCGGCACCAGATTCGCCAAGTCGCCGAGGAGGCGTATAAGTGAAGCCAGCCAAAAACGCCATTTGTAGGGTCGCACTAATTCCCATAGGTCTTTAACCATTTGGAGCGATGAGTATGCGGGCGCCTGCCCGGAAAAAGAACCAATGGGATACTTCATTATTAAAATTATCTTATGCCAATCAGATATTTTTTTGGTTCTGCTGAAAGGTCCACAAAATCATCCGTCGCTTCGCGAAGTTTGCCGGAAGTTGATTTGCCGAAGGAAACCACCTCCACCTGCACGCCAATGGTCTGGAGATATTCCACGAGGGGCACGAAATCGCCGTCGCCCGAGACTATGACCACACAGTCGAGCCGCGGCGACATCTTGATAGCGTCCACCGCGAGGCCCACGTCCCAGTCCGCCTTTTTGGCACCGCCGGGAAATATTTGAAGGTCCTTGGTCTTGGTCTCAATACCCAGCTTACCCAATGCTTCGAAAAAATTCTTCTCGTCCCCCGCTTCGGTGGTTATGACATACGCCACCGCCCGCACGAGCTTGCGACCCGCAACCGCGTCTTTCAAGACCGCGCCGAAATTTACCCGAGCTTGGTAAAGGTTGCGGGCGCTGTGATAAAGATTTTGCGTATCGATAAAAACTCCCACTCTCTGTTCTTTATGTTTTATGACTGCCATTTATGAAAATTATTAAAAATATTAAAAAGTTCAACCCAAATATAGTATAGCACTGCGAAAAGATTTAGCCATTTTGGAGACCTGCGCAGGTCGTTCGACTCTGAGAGTCTCAGACTTGATGAGCCGACGGGTCGAGCATGAAGAAATTTTTAACAAAAAATTATCTGTGCTCCAAAATAGCTAAGGCTTGGAGCGATACTACGCGAGATCCATTTTCTTCACGAGAGCCGCGTAGCGGGTCTTGTCTTTGCGTTCCAAATATTTCAAATGAGTGCGCCTGTCAGCCACCATCTTTATGAGGCCGCGGCGGGAGTGGTTATCTTTTTTGTGCTTTTTCAAATGTTTGGCTAGAGCGTCTATTTGTGTCGACAAAACAGCCACCTGAACCTCCGGAGAGCCTGTGTCTTTCTCGTGAACCTGATGTTTCTTTATAACTGCTTGCTTTTTCTTGGTTGCTAACATGTTTCGTACATTAGCATAAAATGGCTAAAAATGCAAGGTGCTGGGGGTGTCGCACAATATTTTGCCCAATCGTGATAAAATAAACACATGGCCTCGCTTAAAGCACTAAAAACCCGCTTTCTGGAATACACGGAAATCGAACGCGGACGGTCGCTCAAAACGGTAGAAAATTATGACCGCTATCTGACTCGTTTTTTGAATTTTACAAAGACCGACAACCCCGCAAGCATCACCGATGAAAAAGTGCGAGAGTTCCGCTTGTGGTTAAACCGCCAGAGCACCGGCAACAACCGCGCGACGGGCGCAACGCTGTCCAAGAAAACTCAGAATTATTATCTGATAGCGCTCCGCGCATTTTTAAAATATCTGGCACGCGAAGATGTAAAAACTCTTTCGGCGGAACGCATCGAGCTTGCCAAAGTTTCCGAACGCTCTCTCGACCTGATTACTCACACGGAATTAAAACGACTGCTTGATTCCCCTAACGGCGCCGACTTGAAAGACTTGCGCGACAAGGCAATCCTCGAACTTTTATTTTCCACCGGTCTCCGCGTCTCCGAACTCTGCTCGCTCACCGCGGATATAAATCTCGACTCGGAAGAACTCTCCATCCGCGGCAAGGGCGGCAAGGTACGCGTGGTCTTTATCTCCCCTGAGGCGAAGCAGAGTGTAAAAAATTATCTTTCGGCGCGGAAAGATATGAGCGACGCGCTGTTTGTGCAAATAGGTAAAGAAAAAGGACAGGCAAGCCCGCTCACTAAAAGATCGGTAGAAAGAATCGTAAAGCAGCACGCGGTCAAAGCAGGCATTTCCAAAAAAGTAACCCCGCACGTAATGCGGCACATGTTTGCGACCGACTTACTCGGCAACGGCGCTGACCTTCGCTCCGTGCAGGCAATTTTAGGTCATGCCAATATAGGCACCACGCAAATATACACTCACGTCACCGATAAGCATCTGCGCGATATCCATAAAAAGTTTCATAACAAAAATTAAAAGTAAGATTTTTGAACCTCTGCGCAGGCGGGTAGCCGAGCAAAGCAAATTTTCAGCATAAAATTATGCGTGGTGAAAAAATTTTACTTTTAATTTTGTGCTACAATTTCCTCATGCGAATTATTTCTTGGAACGTAAACGGCATACGAGCGGTACATAAGAAAGGGCTCTTTTTGCCATTCATAGAAAAATACCAACCGGATATTTTGTGTCTACAAGAAACGAAAGCCGAGCAACACCAGAGTCCTATCGACCTGTCAGACTATGAAGAATACTGGAACTCAGCGGAGCGTAAGGGATACAGCGGCACGGCAATTTTCACAAAAGAAAAACCGGTCTCCGTGGTCCTAGGTCTACCGGAACGTATCGCAAAAAAATATGATTTGAAAGACGACTACGGAGACCCCAGCACCGAGGGGCGTATAGTTTCTGCGGAATATAACGATTTTTATGTGGTAACCGTTTACACCCCAAATGCCAAGGACGACCTGTCCCGCATACCGCTCCGCCATAAACAGTGGGACCCCGCGTTTCTGGAATATATGAAGTCGCTCGAAAAAAAGAAACCGGTAATATTTTGCGGCGACTTAAACGTCGCTCACACTCCGAACGACCTCGCTCGCCCAAAAGAAAATGAAGGCCTCAAAGGTTTCACGCGCGAAGAGCGCGAAGGCATCGATAAAATTATCGCCGCCGGTTTCATGGACACTTTCCGTCTGAATACCGCGGGTAACGGGCATTATACTTGGTGGAGCCACTTCGCAAACGCGCGGGCACGCAACGTCGGCTGGCGCATCGACTACATTTTCGTCTCCGAAAAACTTACGAAGAAAATTAGAAGCGCAAAAATCTTACCGGAAGTTATCGGCTCCGACCACTGCCCCGTGCTTATAGAGATATAAGTTTCGGTTTCACGCCGCCAAACCATTTTTTTGTAAGCTTATCTATGGTTTCTGTTTCATCCGTAACCAAAATCTTTGCGGTGCGTTTCTTGGAAAGCTTGCTTGCGATTTCCGGATGCCGCAGAAGATAGTTTTTCAATTTCTTGGGAACTATTTCGTCTTGTGAAACAAGCTTCACTTTGGCGCCGACTACTTTCTTAATTTCTTTTTTGAATATCGGGTAATGAGTGCAGCCCAAAACCAACGCCTGTATATTTTTACTTTTGAAAGGCTCTAAGTATTTTTTTATAAATGGCTCCGCGCCTGCCTTCTCCCCCGCTTCAGCGAGCAACACGAGAAGGGGCGCAGGGTTTTGAAAAACTTTAGCTTTTGAGTTTAGTTTTTTTATTTCCAAAGGGAATGCTTGGGAAGCGACTGCGCCCTGAGTGGCCAGCACTCCTACTCTATTACATTTTGCAGCTTCTTCGGCCGCGGGGATGAGCACTCCCAGAATCTTTTTATTTTTATTATTGAATTCGTTTTGCAATCGAGAAAGAGCGCGGGCGGAAGCGGTATTACAAGCTAGTATCACCAGAGAGCAGTTTTCTTTTTGAAAAAGGTATTCCACGCACTCTCTGGTAAATTCGAAAACCGTCTGAGCTGAACGCGGTCCGTACGGCACCCGTTTAGTGTCGCCGAGATATACATAATCATACTCCGGCATCGCGCGCCTTATCGCCCGGGCGACGATGAGCCCCCCGAGACCAGAATCAAAAATTCCGATTTTCATCCACTTATTTTAGCACGAAGTTTTATGTTATTATTGAGCATATGCATATTTTCATTGAAGTCGGCCTCATCCTGGCAATTGCCACGCTCGTTTCCTTGGTCATGCGGCTCCTAAAACAACCGCTAATCGTGGGCTACATTTTAACCGGTATTGTCGTGGGCCCCTACTTTCTCGGCATCCTCAACTCCACGGAATACATAGAACTCTTTTCCAAGCTTGGCATCGCAATATTACTTTTTGTCGTGGGGTTGAGCTTAAAGCCGGATGTCATCCGTGAGGTCGGCAAGGTCTCTTTGGTGACAGGGCTCGGGCAGGTAGTTTTCACTTCCCTTCTGGGTTTTGGCATCATGCGCCTTCTTGGTTTCGGTATTACGGCATCGCTTTACAGCGCGATAGCTTTAACTTTCTCAAGCACGATAATAATTTTAAAGCTTCTCTCTGATAAGGGTGACCTAGGAAAATTGTACGGAAAAATATCCATCGGCTTCCTATTAGTGCAAGACATAGTGGCGACGGTAATTCTCCTTTTGGTATCTTTCTTCGGTTCTCCAAAAGCCGCGACCCCCGAATCCGCCCTCCTTACTTTCGGCGCGGGGGTTATGTTTTTTGGCGCACTATATATAGTGAGCCGGTTCGTTCTGCCAGGCCTTTCTACTTTTCTGGCAAAGTCCCAAGAAGCACTTTTTCTTTTTTCGATAACCTGGAGCTTGGGCATCGCGGCTATTTTTTATAATTTCGGATTCTCTCTCGAGATAGGCGCCCTCATTGCCGGAGTCACCTTGTCTGTCTCCCCATATTCACAAGAAATAAGTTCGCGGATGAAGCCCCTCCGGGATTTTTTCATACTGCTGTTCTTTGTCCTCTTGGGCTCGCAGATAGTAATCGGGGGGCTCGCCACCATCCTCGTTCCGGCAATTATTCTTTCTCTCTTTGTGCTCATCGGCAACCCAATCATCGTTATCATCTTGATGAACCTACTTGGATATCGGAGCCGCGTCGGCTTTATGTCGGGACTCACGGTGGCTCAGATTAGCGAATTTTCCCTTATCCTAATGGCGCTAGGTTTTTCTTTCGGACACCTGAGCCAGGAAGTGGTATCTCTCGTGACGCTCGTTGGCATCGTGACCATCTCGGGCTCCACCTACCTCATACTGTATGCGGACAAAATTTATCCACATATAAAACCATTTTTAAAATTTCTGGAATGGCGGAACGTATCGGAAGAAAAAAAGACCGAAGAAGAAGAGATTTTTAACATGATCATCTTTGGGTACGACCGCGTGGGCTATGATTTTGTAAATACCGCCAAGCGAATAAACAACAAGCATCTGGTAGTAGATTTTAACCCAAGTTCCATACAAAAATTAAAAGACCGCGGCGTTCCCTATCGGTTTGGCGACGCAGATGATGTAAATTTCTTGGAAGAAATCGGGCTTTTAAAGGCTGAAATCGTTATCTCCACCATTCCGGATTTCAAGACCAATCTCAATCTGGTCTCTTATTACCACAACCACCGGCCGGACGGCGTTATAGTCGTACTATCTCATGACATCAAAGACGCCAAGGCCCTGTACGCGCACGGCGCTTCGTTTGTAGTCATGCCGCATTACTTAGGCGCCACTTATGCCTCGAAAATGATAGAGGCACATGGCACTGCAGGCTCGGGCTTCGAAAAAGAAAAGGCGCAGCACCTGGAATACTTGGAGCAACGCGAAAAACTAACAGGATAATTATTTTTCAATCTTGCTTTCCAGCCGCTTAGCCTCCGCCCACGCCAGTTCGTAAATAGTTTTCATAGCATCCGCTATTTCCGAGCTTTCGATGATAATCCCGAGCTTTTCTTTCCATGAAGCTATCATGACTTTGTTGTCGTAGATATTTATTTCCGGAGAAAAATAATATTTGTCGGCGGGAATCATCGCGGTTTCTCTCATTTGCACTTTGTCGTCTTTACTCAACTCAATTCCTGCCTTCGTGTAAGGAAAGATGGCCCTTATGGCTATACCTTTCTGGGCTCTGCGAAAAAAATAATCCGGAAAATAGCCCGGCAGCGTGGCCTGCATATCGTCGTATGTTGCATATGCACGTATAGGTTCATGAGAGCTAAGTGTATCTTCGTAAACTTTCTGGAGACCCTCGCTCCCTTCGTAAAACATCACCTTTGGGCGATTACCGGTATTATGAATTGCTTTTAGTTGTGGGATAAGAAGGTTTTCGGCATTTTCGAGTTCTTCTTTTTTCTTTTGAAGTTGCGCGGCGAGAAAATTCTTCAGGTTCTCCGGCGCCTCAGCGACATACTCCTGCTTTGGTTCGCGGCCAGACAGGGTAACCAGTCCTTTATCAAAAAGTTCGCCCAGTATCTCATACACGGTCGTGCGGTGAATATGTGCCGCACGGGCGATTTGCGAGGCCGTACCCCGTCCTAGAGCCAAAATAGCCAAGTACACGCTCGCCTCTTTTTCCGAAAAATCCATACTAAGCAACAATTCATTTAACTCATTTTTTTCATGGCTCATAGTTCAATCTTACCTCTAAAATAAATTGTGTCAATATTTTTAGACAAAAATATGTCATTTTTCAAATATATGTTATAAATATTGAACTTATTAATTTGATAAGTGACTAAAACTATAGACAGTATATTTTAATTTTGTTATAATCATATAGAATATATGCAAAAGTTTTGCAAAACTTGTAATAAAAGTTTTGAGGTCCGGAAGGAAGACCTGATTTTTTACGAGCAGATCAAGGTGCCGCCGCCCAATCACTGCCCCGACTGCAGGGCCATGCGCCGTCTCGCTTGGCGCAACGAGCGCACTTTCTACAAAAGGCCCTGCGACCTGTGCCAGAAAAGCATGGTCTCATTGTACTCCAAGAACTCCCCTTTTCCCGTTTACTGCAACGAATGTTGGTGGAGCGACAAATGGGACCCAAAGGATTTTGCCCAAGATTATATTCCTGGCAAAAATTTTTTTGAGCAGTACCGAGAACTTCAAAATAAAGTGCCCCGCCTCGCGCTCATGATACTTAATTCCACCCGGAGCGATTATACCAACGGGGCATCCGACAACAAGGATTGCTATTTAATCTTCGCGGCAGAGTACAATGAAGACTGCATGTACAGCCGACTGATTCAGCGCTGCAAAAACTGCCTCGATTCTTCTTTTATTTATGATTCCGAGCTGTGCTATGAGTGCATAGACACCAATAAATGCTACAAGTGCCTTTACTCCCAGCAATGCCAGACCTCGAGCGACCTACTTTTCTGCTACGACATGCGGGATTCTCAAAACTGCATCCTATGCACCAGCGGCCGACACATGTCTTACGCAATTCTCAACCAAAAATGCACCAAGGAGGAATTCGAGGCCAAGAAAGAAGAAATCCTCTCCAGTTACCAGAATATAGAGAAAGCAAAAAAGGAGTTTGAGGAGCTAAATAAAAAAACAATATTTAAATACGCTTCTACGGTCAAATGCCACAATGTCACAGGGGATTACATCTACAACTGCTACGACGGCGTCATGGTCTTCGACACTTCCAACACTAAAAACTGTTCTTATGTGGCGGACACTGTTGACTCCTTGGACAGCCAGGACTGCAATAATTATTACTATAAAAATCAGCTATGCTACAACATGATGGGAATCCTCCAGAGTAGCAGGTGCAAGGGTGACGCTTACGTCTTTTATTGTAACGAAGTGGAGTATTCCGAAAACTGCCACAATCTCAATTCTGGCATTGGCTGCAACGGCATCCGTAAAGGCCAGTATATGGTTCTCAACAAGGAATACTCGAAAGAGGAATACGTGAGAATCAAAAAGGAAATAGAGGAAGGCATGCGCAAAGACGGAACGTATGGGGAATTCTTACCGCCGGATTTATCGCCTTTCGGGTTCAATGAATCCCTTGGCTTTGATTACTACAAAATGACGGAGGCGGAAGCCAAAGCAAGAGGGTTTAGTTGGCAGACCGAGACTTCCGGAACCTATGGCAAAGAGACGTTAAAGGAAAACGAAATGCCTGAGACTATTGATGAAGTAACAGAGGAAATTCTAAACCAGGTGATGGTGTGTGAGGACTGCAAGAAGAATTTTAGAATGACAAAAGGAGAATTCGATTTTTATAAGAGAATGAACATACCCTTGCCGCACAAAGACTTTGAATGCCGGCATCAGGACCGAATGAAAAAAAGGAACCCCCGCGCGCTTTGGCACCGCCCCTGCATGTGCGAACTAAAAAACCATCCGCATGGCGCCCAAAAATGCGGGGAAGAATTCGAGACCTCCTACTCCCCCGAACGCACCGAGACTATTTACTGCGAGACGTGCTACCAGCAGGAAGTTTCCTAAGATTTTTTATAAATGTTTAAAGGGAGGGTTACGCTAAAATATTGGATACTTTTATAGGCTCGCCGAGTAGCTCCTCAAGTTTAGGTAGAAGCTCTTCGGCTTGCACAATAAGTTGTTGTGCCTGATTGAAACGTTCCAAAACTCGGGGACGTCTTGATCCAGCCTCTGTAAATCTCTCTTGTTCTTGAACAAATCTTTTACGGAGATACATAAGATCTCCTTTAGCGTCGGGTAATCTGTGTAATACAATAATAAAATCCTTTTTCTTCCTTCGGTCTTCTGGTGTGTTAGTGGCTTCAAGAGCCTCAATGGCCTGGGTAAAACTTTCCGAACTTTTTTGCGCGCGATTAAGAAAGTTCTGAGAAGCAATTTCTGTTATTCGGTCATGGTGCTCTTGAATTTGTTGCCTTGTCAGACGCTTATCAGCATGTACTACAATGTTTCTTTCCCAATCAGGCTGGACCTCACTGATAAGCTTAAATAAAAGAGGGGAAGATTCAGAAAAAAGCCGTTTCTCTCCATTTGAGCTTCCGATTATTTCATCAAGGTTATCAAGTCTATAACCTTCGGGGGGAATAAATCTTTTTAATTGGTCTACTAGTGGCTGAGTTCTATTTGGATTTTCTCTTAGAAATTTTTCAATAAGCTCAACGGCTTCGAGTCTCACTTCATTAGACTCCTCTTTTCGTGGATCAAATTCTCCAAGTGGATCTAATACATTATCAATTAAGCTGAGGCAAACAAAAAGATCGTATTCTACTTCAAGCCTTTTGACAAGTGATTCAAAAGGATAATTTCCGATTTCTTCAATTGAGAGCTGTCTGCGGGACGGATCTAAATGTAAGTTGCTCATATGAAGTGTTGCTATCTCTCTATCGGTCAGTTCATGGACCACTTCTTCATCAGGAGCATGAATGTTAATCGTATAAAGTTTATCTCCCTGTCGCACAGAAGCAAAACCAGATTCAGGGAATATTGCGCCTCCGACCGCATTAGATTCTTTGTCTTCTGCCACAGCGAAAAAGTCGGCTACGCCTGAACCATAAATCAGATTTTCTCTCGGCGTGCGATTTACCTTATCCTTGTGTGTTATAAGTCTATTTCCGGTTGGTTCCTCGTGCGAAGACATACCCTTATTATACATACCAGACCGACAATGACCACATAGGTAGGTAATCCTAACGTAGTCTACTGCGAAACTTACTACCAGCAGGAAGTTTCCTAGGTTGTGCTAAAATTCCCTTAATGGAATATAAAATCTTTCTCGGATATCTGGCAGTAGCTATAGCGATGCTGAGCTATCTTTTGTATTTTGTCGGTATAGCTCGCGGCAAAACCAAGCCGCACGCATTTACCTGGCTTGTGTGGGGAATTCTGAACATAGTGGCCTTCGCCGCGGTGTTGGTGGCCGGCGGCGAAGCGGGCGCGTGGGTCCTAGGAGTAAACGCATTGGCGTGCCTGACAGTCTCCTCTATCGGGTTTTACCAACGGCACGTGGAGTATGATATGTATGATTGGTTTGCGCTTTTGGGTGCTTTGGTCGGAGTATACTTGTGGTGGCTCACTTCCAATCCCCTATATGCGGTGATATTGGTTTGCCTTTCGGACGGCATAGGATCCGTACCCATCTTCAGAAAAGCATATCGCGCGCCATTTGAGGAAAACGCACTGGCATTTTTCGTGGGCATTCTTTACTACCCCCTGGCAATTTTAGCGTTTGAGTCGCTAACCTTAACCACATGGCTATACCCCGTTTTTGTTATTCTTCTGGACGGAGCACTGGTAGGTTTAGTTCTCCTGCGCCGCAGGAAGTTTCCTAGCTCCCCCAAGTCCGACTTGGGGGCAGTTTAATTATTTCTTAACTCCATGTTTTGTGTGCAACTTCTCCACTTCCTGCTCTTCGAGCTCCTCTTTTTTTTCTTTGCCGCGCTCACCGAGAGTTTGAAGCTCCGCATCGCCCAGCATATTGAGCGACTGGACCAATTCCGACAGGTGTTCCACTGTATTTTTCTCCGGAGCGTCGAGTACTTCCTCAAGTAGCGCGTGCAAAATCCAACCCATACGGCGGCCGGGCTTTATGCCAAGTTCTTTTTGCAAAAATTCTCCGTCAATCTTTAGTTGCGATACCGAAATCGGATCCCGTAGCGCTTCTTCCACCATAGCAAAATATTTACGCAAACGATAAGGCGCTTCTTTTTTCTTCATACCCACACGGTCGCACTCGCGCACATCCATGAGC
>JALYJR010000049.1 GCA_030775165.1 bacterium
GGTAATTTCTTGGTCCTTGGGATGGACCGGGGTAGTTTGCTCGTATCCCGTTCTTAGAATATTGTTTCCTTCTACCATGTTTAATTCTTTATACCCGTTCTTTTAGTAAAATCTGCGGGCCATTTCCAGTCTCGCACTTCAGGCATATCGTCCCCGTGCACGACCACGTACCGGCGATGTTCTTCAAGTTTTTTTTCCATCAGTTCAAGCAAACGCGCTTCCTTGTCACCCTTATTCGGTAAAGAATCAATGACATATTTTACAATGTGATAGCGGTCTATCGAGTTTAGAACTGTCATATCGAAAGGGGTGGTAGTCGACCCCTCTTCCTTATATCCATACACATGCATGTTTTCGTGGTTAGGACGACTATAAGTAAGGCGATGAATGAGCGAGGAATATCCGTGAAAGACGAATGTAATGGGTTTATCGTTGGTAAAGAGTGCTTCGAATTCCTTATCGTCCAAGCCATGGGGGTGATTTTTGCGCGGACGAAGAGTCATAAGGTCTATCACGTTAATAACCCGAAGTCGGAGCTCTGGAACGTGAACTCTCATAAAAGATACCGCCGCGAGCACCTCGAGCGTCGGCACGTCTCCGGCGCATGCAATCACAGCGTCCGCTTCTCCACCTTGGTCGTTACTTGCCCAATCAAGAACTCCTATGCCTTTCTCAACGTGCGAGCCAGCCTCCTCTGCCGAAAACCACTGAGGCATTGCGTGCTTGCCGGCCACGACGACGTTAATTTGATGCATACTCTTTAGGCATATATCCATAACAGCGAGCAAGCAATTCGCGTCCGGCGGCAAATACACTTGGATAATGTCGGCTTTTTTTTGATACACATGGTCGATGAAGCCGGGGTCCTGATGTGTAAAACCGTTATGGCCCTGTCGCCAGACGTGGGAGGAGATGAGATAATTTAAAGACGCGATTTTTTTTCTCCAGGGAATACGCGCAGTAACATTGAGCCACTTGGCGTGCTGATTGAACATCGAACTCACAATATGGATAAAAGCTTCGTAGCTGTTGAACAAGCCGTGTCGGCCCGTTAACAGATAGCCCTCCAGCCATCCCTGGCACAGGTGCTCGCTCAAAATCTCCATCACCCGCCCCGACGGCGAAGTAAATTCATCATCGCTTTTCCGGTCATCCGTCATCATTTGCCGGTTGGTAACTTCAAATACAGCCCCGAGACCGTTAGACACGGTCTCGTCCGGACCGAATAAACGAAAATTCTGTTCCTTTTCGTTCACCTTGATTACGTCGCGAAGAAACCGAGCGAATACTCTGGTCGCTCCTTCTCCTTCTTCACCCCGCTCTTTTATATCTATGGCGTATTTCTGCCAATCCGGCATGTGAAGCTCCTCGAGTAGTAAGCCGCCATTCGCGTTCGGATTTGCTCCCATGCGCCGCTTGCCTTTCGGAGCGAGTTCCGCAAGTTCCGGTTTTAATCTGCCCGTGCTGTCAAAAAGCTCTTCCGGTTTATAGCCCGAAAACCACTTTGTAAATTCCGCGAAATGTTCTTTGTTTATTTTAAGATCGGCAAAGATAACTTGATGCGATCTAAATGTGCCTTCATTTGGCTTGCCGTCTATCATCTTCGGTCCGGTCCAGCCTTTCGGTGTTATGAGAATTATCATCGGCCAGCGCGGTCGGTTAGTTACATTCCGCTCACGAGCATCCGCTTGTATGCGCTTTATTTCCAGAACAAGCTCATCCATTTTTTCTGCCATGGCTTGATGCATTTTTTCCGGATCTTCACCCTCGATGATGTGCGGTGTCCAGCCATACCCACGAAACAACTGATCTAATTCTTCCCTGGAAATGCGCGCGAAAATTGTCGGATTAGATATTTTGTATCCGTTTAAATGAAGAATGGGTAGGACTGCGCCGTCGGTCTTCGGATTTAGGAATTTGTTCGAATGCCAGGAAGTCGCCAAGGGCCCCGTCTCCGCTTCGCCGTCCCCCACGACGCAAGCGGTTATTAAATCCGGATTATCAAATACCGCCCCGAACGCGTGACCAAGAGAATAACCCAACTCGCCTCCCTCGTGCATAGAGCCGGGACATTCGGGAGAAACGTGACTAGGCACGCCGCCGGGAAAAGAAAACTGCGTAAACAATTTTTTCATTCCTTTCTCGTCCTCGCTAATCTCCGGATATACTTCACTATAAGTACCCTCGAGGTAGGTATTTGCGAGCAAGGAAGGACCACCGTGACCCGGACCTGATATGTAAAGCATATTCAGGTCGTACTTATTTATTATTCTATTTAAATGTACATATATAAAATTTTGACCCGGTGACGTACCCCAATGACCCATGAGTAGTGGTTTGATGTCATCCTGAGAAAGCGGGCGCCGAAGAAGCGGGTTGTCGTATAGATAAATTTGCCCAATCGATAAGTAATTTGCCGCGCGCCAGTAGGCATCGATTTTTGCAACAACGTCCGGGGGTAAATATTCGCGTAAATAATTTTTATTATTCATATTTTTTGGCTTGAGACGCCACGATACTAACAATATTTACTATGTCTTCGACCCGCACTCCGCGGGATAAGTCACTAATCGGTTTATTCATACCCTGCAATATCGGGCCAAGCGCAACTGTTCCGGGCAAAAGAGCGGCCACAAGTTTGTAGGCGATATTTGCCGCATTGAGCGTTGGAAAAATTAATACATTGGCCCCGCCATCAATCAAATTTCCGGGCGCCTTCCGGTCGGAAATAGATTTGACTAGCGCCACATCCGCTTGAATTTCGCCATCAACAACGAGCTCGGGTTTCCTTTTCCGTATCAATTCGAGAGCATCTCTGACCGTCGCCACGGACTTGCCGCTACCGCCGGAACCCTTGGTGCTGTAAGAAAGAAGCGCCACTCGGGGCTCGTCCCCGACAATAAGAGAACGCGCGTCCGAAGCCGCAACGGCAATATCCGCAAGTTGTTCCGAAGTGGGCTCGGGCACAACGGCGCAATCGGAAAAAGTCAGAACCTCCGGAGTATCTGTGCCGCGAAAAGGCGGGACAATCATATAAAATGAACTCGAGACCGTCCGAATTCCAGGGGCTTTCCCGACAAGCCAAAGTCCCGCCCTTAAAACATCCGCGCTCGTACGTCCGGCGCCTGCCACCAACCCATCACCTTCGCCCTCCCGCAATAGGTACATACCATACATCAAGGGGTCATGCGCGAGACTGTGCGCCATCTCGGGAGTCAGTTCATCCTTGGTTCCAATTTTGGACGACCGTAGCTCGAGCAGTAATTTTTCGATAGTATTTGCTCGCCCTTCTTCCATTTCAATATAGGAAAATCCCAGTGCCTTCATTTTTGAAGCGTCCTCTGCTCTACCCACAAAAACTGGCTCAGCAATTTTTTTGCTGCTCGTCTTTCCTGCTAGAATTTGCGCGGCTTCAAGCACTCGCTCATCTTCCGTTTCCGTAAGAATTATTTTCCGTATATATCCATCCGTAGCACGGATGCGAAGATTGTGAAGAAAGGGATTCATGAAAATATTCTATCACGCTTTAACCATGATGAGCCAATGCTCGACCAAGTCCGAGCACTCGGAGTCGATATGATATCCCAGACTCTGGAGAAGACCAACGCTGCCGTCGTTGCGGTCATCCGTACCGGCCCAAAATTTGACGTTGGGAAATTGTTTTTTATACTCTGCCATCGCAAACTCGGTAAAACGCTTCATCATGCCCGTGCCGCGATGGTTGGAATAGGCTCGAAAAGATATGGTATGCCATTCGCTTTGGGAATTCCCTGCGTCCGAAGATTCTTCTTCGGACGCATTTTCAAATTTCATTGATTTTTTACCCAAAGGTTTCGGTCCGAACCACACAAGCGCAGCCAGATTATCGCTCTGCTTGTGGATCAATGCGTACAGAGACCGGTTCTTTTGATACCAATGTTCGTATGTACCTTCTACAAAGCGTTTCCGGTCGCTGGTAAAATTCTGGAGATCGGTATCGGTTTCATCAGCGGACAGAGCGCGTAATTCCTCTACATATTTCTTATCCAGTCCCACCAAAATACCAAATTCCTCCCCTTGTTTGTTAAAGGCATCGGCGATATGAAACGATTGATATATCGGTAGAGGCAGTGAGTAACTTTCCGCTTTTTCCCTTGGATTTATTTTCATCCCGTTAGAAGCAGGTCGCGGTCCTTAATCCGAGACTGTGCTTTATTATGTTATTAAATTTTATATTTTCTCTAAACATTATTTTTGTATAAAACTGCGACCGCGGCTTCTAACGGGATTCATTCCGCTATTCCACCGTAACACTTTTTGCTAAATTTCGAGGCCGGTCCACGTCGCGGCCAAGCGCCACCGCCGTATGATACGCGAAAAGCTGGAGAGGGATAGTGTTGAGCAAAGGCTCCAAGAGCTCCATGGTTTTAGGCACATATATAACATCGTCTGCCAATTCGGCCGCATCCGTATCGCCCTCGCTCGCGACCAGAATGATAGGACTTTTCCTCGCCTTAATTTCCTCCACGTTACTTTTCATTTTTTCGTACAATGGATTCTGGGTCATAATGGCGATTACCGGAAAATCTTTGTCGAGGAGCGCGATGGCCCCGTGTTTCATCTCACCCCCAGGATAAGCTTCGCTGTGAATATAAGAGCATTCTTTTAATTTGAGCGACCCCTCAAAAGCTACGGGATAATTAATCCCCCTGCCTAGATAAAAGAAATTGGGATTGTTTTTGTATTTTTCCGCCAAAGTTTTTATCTTCTCGGATTGCGCCAGAATCTGATTCATTTTTTCGGGAATTTCAAGTAAGCCTTGGAGCATGCTTTGCCCGGCGGGAAACGTAGTCTGTCGCAGGCGGCCAAACTCTAGAGCATAAAGCAAGAGTATGGCCACCATATTGGTGTAGGCTTTGGTCGAGGCCACGGCCAGTTCGGGCCCGGCGTGGATATACGTTCCGGCTCCGGTCTCACGTGCGATGGTAGAGCCTATAACGTTTACTATACCCCTAATAACTCCGCCTTTTCTCTTGGCCTCGCGAAGCGCCATAATAGTGTCCGCGGTCTCCCCGGACTGGGACACGCCGAAAACCAAAGTGTGTTTGTCGATAATCGGATCGCGATACCGGAACTCACTTGAAACATCCACCTCGGTAGGTATGCCTGACAGCCGTTCAAAAGCATATTTACCCACCAAGCAGGCATAGTAAGCGGTGCCGCAGGCGATTAAAACCACTCGTTTGATTTTTTGCATTTCTTCGAGGGTCATATTGAGACCTCCGAGTTTGGCGGTGCCCTCTCCCATGTCCATGCGCCCTCGTATCGTGTCTTCAAAGACGGTGGGCTGGTCAAATATCTCCTTTAACATAAAATTCTCAAACCCGCCTTTCTGCGCTTTTTCCACGTCCCAATCAATCTCGGTAATTCCTTTCTGAATAAGTTCGTCTTTGAGATTAAAAATCTTGAGGCCGGACAGCTTAATCTCCGCCACTTCCCCGTCGTCTAAAAAAGTTACCTGCTTGGTAAAAGGCAGCATGGGTGTAACATCGCTCGCAATATAATATTCTCCGTCACCTATACCCACAACCAGCGGGCTCCCCAAGCGCGCGGCGACGAGCTCTCCCGGATGGTCGGCATGCATGGCTAGAAGTCCGTACGTACCCCGAACTTTCGGCAAAACTTTTTGTACCGCCGCGAGAAGGTCTCCGTCGTAATTTTCAAAAATCAATTGCCCTAAAATTTCCGAATCAGTTTCGGATTCTAAATTTTGGTCTTTCAATTCTTTTTTAAGCTCCCGATAATTCTCAATGATGCCATTGTGCACCAGAGCAAGCTTGCCTTGGCCTACCACATGCGGATGCGCGTTCGCTTCCGTTACTCCCCCATGCGTAGCCCAACGGGTATGGGCAATGCCCGTACTGCCCGGAAGGGCTTTTCTATCTATTTTCTTTACCAGAAAGTCGACCTTGCCGACTTCCCGCTCGCGGGCAATCTTGCCGCCTGTCTGCGCAGGCAGGCCCTCCAAAACCGCAACTCCGGCCGAGTCATATCCGCGATACTCCAAATCCCGCAACCCTTGAATGAGTACGGGTAATGCTTCTTTTTTCCCTATATATCCGACTATGCCACACATGCGGGAATGATAGCACCTCGGAGCGATGCTTAGCAACGTCCTCCGAAAGATGCTTACTTAAGTAAGGAGTTAATTAAAAACGAAACAAGCCTTGTGGCACGTTTCCGTTCCACAAGGCTCAATGTTCACGAGCCAAAATGACTCGAAAACGATAAAACGATTTCGTTAAAGGAGCTGTGCGCCCCCACCCCGCCGACTTCGCTTTTGCCGGCGAGGTAAGAGACTGTCGTCAAGTAACCTTGCACGTGGCGGGCTACTGCCGTCTGTTGAGAAAAAGACTGATTGCGAAAAAGACAACAGACAGCGCAGTCAGCCCCAGCGGGAAGCCGAGAAAGTTCCTGAAACGCTCTTCGATCTTCAGGATTTCAGCGTAACTCACCTCGTACGAGAGTTTATTGCCGTACAACCAGAAGATGCCGGCACCTACCCACGACAAAAGAGTCACGAAGTAAACCAACTGCTTCACAACCGAAAAGATCTTTTTAGCCATTGAATTGGCCTCCTTCGTATTGTTTTACCATTAAAACAAGAAAGTGTCCAGTCCAGTTTTACCTCTTCCTCTTGGTTACCGCATCGACTACGGATACGCCGCGGGCAACGCGTTTAACTACGACTCTATGCCTTTCCCGCCAGCCGAGTGGGCGGACAACCGTCGCCGGAATAATTACCGCAAGCGAATTACCCGAACCGACTCTCGTTAATTTTCTTATGGAATTAGTTGGTCTTGCCATATGTATTTGGTATTTATTTTAATTAAGTAAGTAGTTAAGTAAGGAGTTAATTTATTCATCCAGCAGTTCGAAATCCTCCCCTGCTTCCGGCGCGACTTTTTTCCGCCGTATAGCGTACACCGCATAAGATGCCGCGCCGACAAACCCGAGAAAAATAATAGGCAGCGTAAATGAAGAAGGTGAAGTTCTCGTATTCTCTTCCCCGAGCACACCGGCATTTGCTACGTTTGCGCCTAAATTTTCCAACTCGGAAATATTGTCCTCGGCTAGAGTAATTTGCGCAGTTTCTGGAACCCCTCCCGACCTCCCCTTGTCAGGGGAGGGATAGGATTTAGTGCTTCTCGCAGACAAGGGGGGTTTGAGGGGATTAGAATATTCAAATGCTATTTTCTGGTCAGGAGTCGCAAGCTTTAGCGCGTACAGATCCGAAATAGCGAGACCGCTTGTCCTGCCGGAAATAATCATTTTCTTGTTCCCCCCGATAACCGTATTTTTGGGGATGGTAAAGCTTTTCCCGTTGCCCAGAAAAATCCAACCCGACAAATCGACATTGTAGTCCGTAAGATTATGGAGTTCTACGAAAAAATCTCTGACATCGCCCACGCGCGAGATTATGATTTGGGGCTCTATAACTTTTATATTCAGAGTCTCCGACGCGTCCGGCTCTTCGGCAAAATGGTTGGGGTAATGTTCGAAAACAACGGTGTATTCGCCGGGGTAAAAATAAGTGTGAGTGAACTTATCGACATTTATCACCTTGACCTCCCGAAAATCCCCGTCCCCGAAATTCCAGAAATACCTGCCACCATGGACCTGCTCTCCGCCCTGCATGACCTTACCTTGGAACGCAAGCGGTATGCCGACATAGGCTATCTCACGCACCGAAACTTCGGTTTTTATTTTCGCAGGAGTTGTGACGGTATTTTTAGCAGAAGAACTGGCGGGAGTGGGTGAGCTGTAGCTAGAAGAAGAGTCGTCATTGTCGCCGCTTTCATCATCAGTATTATTATCATTATTTCCATACGAAGGATTTGTTGCGCCCCTTGTGGGTTCTTGATTAGTTTGCCAGCTACCGGAGATCAAAGCGCCTGACTTGCCTTTTGCGGGCTTTTCCAAATCTGCTTGGTAACCGCTCACAGCCCCAAAGGTTACGCGATCTTTTGGGGTTGTGCCGTCATATAAACCTATCGAATCTCCCCCATTATTGAGCACTCCATTTACATTGGTTATACTTATTACAAAAAATCCACTGGCAGGAATAATTCCGGTTAAATTTTTTGGGGAACCTTCATGCTCCGTTTCTCCGCCCGGACTAGCGAGCTCGGTCCAATTCCAGCCCTCGAGATTTATTTCCGAAGAAGAGGTATTACGCAATTCGATCCACTCGGAACCCGACTCCGGATCAGACACAAATTCATTTATTACCACCTGCGCAGAAACAGAACCAAATTTAGATAAAAAAAGAACCACCGCCAAAATAAAAGTTATTTTTTTAGACATTTTATTAGGTTACATTTTTATGCTACAATTTTACCATGAACGAAAACAAAGTAGAATTCTTGGCCATTGGGGATATCGTAACGGACGCTTTTATCCGCCTAAAGGACGCTGATGTATATGACCGCCATAAAGTAAATCATGTCGAACGACAGCTGTGCGTCAGGTTTGGAGATAAGGTGCCTTATGAGTCTGTAACAATAATTCGTGCCGTAGGCAACAGCGCAAATGCGGCTATTTCGGCTTCGCGTCTCGGTCTGTCCTCAGCCCTTTTATCGGTGGTCGGAGATGATGATGAAGGCAAGAAAAGCCTTCAGGTACTCAAAGACAACAACGTCGTGACGGATTATGTAACCACGGATAAAGACCTGCCTACAAACTATCACTATGTCCTGTGGTACGGCTCCGAAAGAACTATCTTGGTCAAGCATTCTCCATTCCCCCGCACTATCCCCGACAACATGCCGCCCCCAAAATGGGTCTACCTGACATCGCTCGGCGAAGATGCTGAAAAATTTCATTTTGATATCGAAGCCTGGCTAAAACAACACCCCGAAACAAAACTGGCATTCCAGCCCGGCACATTCCAGATAAAAATAGGCGCAGAAAAATTAAAAGCTATCTACGAGCTTACTGAGATTTTCTTCTGCAATAAAGAAGAGGCGGAAAAAATATTGGATGTCCAGAGCAAAGACCTTCTGGCTTTGTCCAAAGGTCTGCGTGCCCTCGGCCCTAAAATCGTGGTAATCTCCGACGGACCTGACGGAGCGTACATGTATGCCGAGGAACAACTCTGGCGCATGCCCGTATATCCCGACGTTGCCCCGCCGGTAGACCGCACCGGCGCCGGAGACGCTTTTGCTTCTACCTTCGTCTCCGCACTGGCTCTCGGCAAAACCCCGCTGGAAGCATTTACTTGGGCGCCCATAAACTCCATGTCAGTGGTCCAAGAAGTCGGCGCGCAAAAAGGCCTGCTCTATAAAGAAAAACTTGAAGGATACTTAAAATCGGCTCCACAAAATTACGAACCGGAGAAAATGAACTAAAGCAAAAAACACTCCGATTGATTGGAGTGTTTTTGAATTCAGCCGCAATCAATTTACATAAGAGTCCTCCACGCGTACGCATCCGCCCCGTCTTTAGAGCAAACTTCTACAGTATCGGCTACCCCGGCACCTCCCTTTGCTACCCAAAACGTACCGCGGACACTGCTGCTACAAGCCGGCTTGGCTGTATTGGTATTGAGACGCATACCGCCGTTTACTTCCAGCTTTTGAGTCGGTCCGTAGGTCCCAATACCTACTGCTCCGGTACTTAGCATTGTCATATTTTGAGTACCTGATGAAGTTTCAAAGTTCAGAGAATCATCTCCTGCATAATTGTAAACCCGAACATCAGAACCCAAGTAAAGATAGTGGTCTCCTGCTCCAGAAAAGTTAAGCCCCGCTGTGATTCCGCTCAAGGCAAAGTCTCCTGAGGTTGCGTTATAAGTTATGGCGGCGTCTGTTTTAGGACCAAGGTCGCCTGTTGCATCTGTAAACAAACCCACAAAGGAAGTCGTATCTGTAGTGTCAGCTACCGTAATAGCCGTGGGTGTACCTCCAGCCGCTGTTGCCCAAGTAAGTACTCCGTTCCCATCAGTCTGTAGATATTGGCTCGCAATACCATCATCTATTGGCAAGGTTAAGGTATACGTGCCTGCAGCAGCCGCCGGGGAAATGGTAACTTTTCCGGAAGTACTGCCGGAAAGATATAAAGTGCCTACGTCTATGCTGGAAGCTCCGGTACCCGTAATAGCGCTAGAACTCAAAGTAAATGCGGCCAGAGCCTGCGTGCCTAAAGCAAAAGCTAGTACCAATACAAGAGCTGTGAATAATTTTTGTTTCATATTTTATATTTTATTGATAATGTTAATAGAACTATTATAACACTTTCGGACTTACGAAAAATAAGTTGTGGAGAAAACAGTTTTTATTTTTCTACTTTCTCGCAGAAATTTTTTTTACCGCGGCTTTGATGCCGTCTTTGCCCATGCTGTAGTGCTCTATGAGTTCATTGGGGGTACCTGACTGGCCAAACTCGTCGTGCATGCCGATAAATTCAATAGGCACGGGAAAATTCTGCGCCAAAAACTCCGAGACAGCCGAACCCATGCCTCCCGCTATCTGGTGCTCTTCGACAGTAACGAGTTTTTTACATTCTTTCGCGAGCGCGAGCACTGCTTCCGTATCCATCGGCTTGATGGTTGCCAAATTCATAACTTTTATTTTTAGTCCCTCCGCTTCGAGCTCATGAGCTGCAAGGAGAGCGCGGTGTACGAGACCGCCGGTCGCGATGATGCCCACTTCCGCGAGCCCCGTTTCGGGCATGAAATAAATCTGCGCTTTCCCGATTGCAAAAGGAGTTTCTTCGGTGGTTACTATGGCCGTTTTTTCGCGAACCAAACGCAAATATGCCGGCGTTTTGTTTTTAGCTGTGGCGAGAGTAGCTTTTTTTGCTTCAATTGCGTCGCAGGGATTTAAAACATCCATGTTCGGTATGATACGCATAAGCGCGATGTCTTCAAGGGCTTGGTGCGTGCCTCCATCCGGGCCCACGGAAATTCCCGAGTGCGAGCCGACTATGACAACCTTCTGGTCATTATAGGAAACCGTAGTGCGTATCTGTTCCCAGTTCCTGCCGGGACTAAACATGGCGTAAGAAGAAACGAAGGGAATTTTACCCATAGCCGCCATGCCGGAAGCCACAGTTGGCAAATTTTGTTCCGCCACTCCTACTTGTATAAACCTCTCCGGAAATTTTTCCGCAAAAAGATGCATCTGAGTGGACTCGGTCAAATCCGCGCAAAGGCCCACAATATTCGAGTCTGCCTCCCCCGCCTGGAGTAGGCCCTGTCCGAAACCTTTCCGGGTTGGTGCCTGCTCGACATCGTCGTTAAACATTTTGGGATTCAGTTTTAATTCGGGATTCAACATAAATAACTGTGAAAATATTAAAATCTATTGTTCATGAGCTCGGCCAGTGCCTTGTCACCTTCTTCTTTTGTCGGTGGCTTACCGTGCCACTTATAATCCCGCGCCATGAAGGAAACGCCTTGGCCGGGAATTGTGTGGGCTATTATTACCGTCGGCTTCTCTGCAATCGCCTGCGCTTCTTCAATGGCTTCATTTAACGCGCGAAAATCGTGTCCGCCTACCTCAATCACATGCCAATTAAAAGCGCGCCACTTGCTCTGAAGGGGCTCGAGCGGCATGACATCCTCCGTATCCCCTTCTATCTGTATGTTATTCCGGTCAATGATGGCTATGACATTCCGCAGGCGGTATTTGCCCCCGAGCATGATAGCTTCCCATGTATTACCTTCCTGTAGTTCCCCATCGGACATTAAGCAATAAATGAATCTGCTCTTATCTTTTTTATCAATACGGTCCGCAAGCGCCATGCCGACGGCCTGCGAAAGTCCGGAGCCCAAGGGGCCGGAAGAAGTTTCGAGGAAGGGCAGGTATTCTCGGTGCGGATGTCCCTGAAGACGGGTTCCAAGTTTTCTTAAAGTCTGCAATTCCTCCACCGGAAAATAACCCGCGTGCGCCATCGAAGCGTACAGAACGGGACAGATGTGCCCGTTTGAAAGTAATAGACGGTCGCGCTCGGGCCAGTTCGGATTCTTCGGGTCGTGCTTCAGGATGTGGAAATACAAAAGCGTGAATATTTCCGTCATGCCCAAAGGGCCCGCTGTATGTCCGCTTTTTGCCTCCACGAGCATCTTTATGATGGACATGCGTATGTCATTCGCTTTCTCGGAAAGTTCTTTGACTTTTTCGTCGGATAAAAATGCCATTGTTTTCATTGTAACAAACTTTCGAATTTTTCCAAAGCCCCAATCGGGTCCGGCGCTTTCCATATAGCCGAGCCTATACCCAACCGGTCGGCTCCTGCCAAGAGAAGCGGACCTGCGGTTTCAAAATTCACGCTGCCGTCCACCGCTATGACGAGCCCGGGCAGGTTTTTCTTTAGTAATTTTATATTTTCGAGGACCACAGGATTAAAATTCTGACTCTGAAACCCGACTTTATCTATACCCATGCACTGCACAAAATCGACTTTGTTGGCAATACGAGTTACTGTCGCCAGGTCCTCCGAAGGCAATATGGCTATTCCTATTTCCAGACTGTCGCGCACGTAAGGATCGATGCCCTCCAAAAATTCTTCAAATCCCGCAAGGTCCTTCTGTGCCTGAAGGTGGAAAATGATGCGCCTGGGACCAAGCTTCATATAAATATCGAAGTTCTCCACCGCATCCATGACCATCATATCGAATTCGAAATCAAAATCCTGCCAGTAAGGCATGCCCTCCTCTTCGTTGACGATTTTTTTGAAATCGGAATCCTCCATGCCCCCGGAGGCAAAGGGCCAGGTCCGGTTCGGCACAAATACGCCGTCGCAGAAATCTATCTGGACCGTCTTGGTGCGGCCCTCTAAAAATGCGAGCTTATTTTTAATTTCTTTAAAATCTTTGTCTAAAATTGCCGGTACTATCGCTCTCATATATTCAATGTTTCTTTTTGATTTTTAATTTCCGCAATTACTTCTTCATGAAAGACGCCGTTCGATGCGATAAAATAATTTCCCGGAAATTCCCAGGGGCTGCCGTCAAATTTTGTTATTTTGCCTCCGGCTTCCTGTATTAAAAGCGTCCCCGCTGCAAAATCATACGAACGTAAGCCTATCTGCACGGAAACTTCGAAGGCTCCGGTGGCGACATAAGCGAGGTCGAGCGAACAGACCCCCATGTCCCGTACCGTCATTCCGGAAATTTTTTTCGGCAAATAGTGTATGAGGTTCCTAAACAACCGCCGATCCTCGAGCTTCCTGCTCTTGCCGGCAGCAAGAATGGCTCGCGTAGCTCCGTCTTTGGAAACAAAAATGCGCTTATTGTTTAGGTAAGAGCCTTTACCCTTTTCCGCAATAAAAAGCGAGCGAGTTATCGGGTTGTAGACCACGGCCACAAGAACCTGATTTTCGTGCAGAAGAGCGATGGAAACCGCGAAAAAAGGCAGTCCGTTCGCAAAGTTGCGGGTACCATCTATCGGGTCCACGTGCCAGACATATTTACCGCCATTGTCGGTATGCCCCGTCTCTTCGGCTAAAATAGAATGCTCGGGGAAAGCTTCTAAAATTATTTTCTTTATTAGTTCTTCGGATTCCGAATCGGCTTTGGTTACTATGCTGTCATCTTCCTTAAATTCTTTCAATATCTCCGTCTCGAAATATTTTTCCAAAATTTTTCCGGCCTCGAGCGCGGCCTTGATTGCTATTTCAAGTTCTTTGGATTTATTTTCCATATATTAGCCGAGTTTTTTTATCCTTCTTTGGTGACGTTCCTCGTTGAGAAAGGGTGTTTTGATAAAAAGCTCAATCGCGAACTTTATCTGGTCGACAGAAAGGAACCGAGCGCTCAAGGATATAATGTTCGCGTTGTTGTGGACGCGGGCAAGTTTGATAATTTCATACGGGTCACTACTTTTCTCTCCTTTTATGTCTATCGCCGCCCGCGGCAGCGCTTCGGAATAAAACACCATCGCCCGCACCCCGGGCGTGCGATTGGCGCAAATGGCCTCTCCGGTACCCGTGCCTCCCAAAATCACCCCGAAGCTTTCGGCATCCTCTGCCACTGCTTCCGCCACCGGCTTTATGAAATCTGGGTAGTCATCGTTTGCATCATAGGCAAAGGGTCCTTTGTCCAGGACTTCATAGCCCAGTCCCAGTTCTTCCAAATACTTTTTTAGTTCTTGCTTAAGCTCAAATCCGGCATGGTCAGTGCCGATATAAATTTTCATAGCAGTAGAATTGTAGCAATAAACGAGGAGCGAAAGCAAATCTTATTTGCTTAAAGTCCCCATGCAATTGCTATACGGTAATCCGTCTATCACTGATTGGTTTGTCTGTGCAATTCTGAGAACAGAGCGACTGTTTTTCCGAAATCCCGCTCGGCAATTATAAATATGAGCTCGGTCGGGGTGGAAACCAGTTCTTCGATGTTTATCCGCGCCCGCGAAGTTACGGCGAGAAGCGAGAAAAATACATTCGGTGTGCCGAAAACTTCGGGGCCATAGGCGACGCCCACGGCGGCAAAGTTCCTGTTAATTATTTTAGGCTTGGCTTTGAAGTATTTCAATATCTTTTTTTCCAAATTGGACGAACATATGATATCGACCTCGGACAGGCCTTTGGTTACCGTAAAAAAGTCGTCCGGTGACGCAGAGATATGTTTCTGCAGAGATTCTAGTTCTTTTAAAAATCCAGCGCTGATCTCGTAGGCGATCTCGGACAGCGGCAGCTTGGTGGTGATGTTTGTTATCTTGACGTCATGTATCAGGGACTTTTCTTTTTTGAATTCTTTTCTGAGGCGCGACAGAGATACCACGAGGCTAGTGATGGTGACCTTTTTCTTGGCGAGTTCTTCCACTTGCGCCTTAATACGGTACGAATAACTCGTCATATTCATATAATCGTGCGTGAGCGCAAAGTATGCCTCGAACTCCTTTAATACGATTTCTCGCACGATGGGCTGTATCTTTATCATTTCAATATTATAACAGATATTACAAAAAGTCTCAAACACGAGGTCAATGTTAAAAAAATTAACATTGGTATGCAAAGTTGATACTTTTAACTAAGGTAGTTGAGCTTAAAACTATCGTTCTGGGTTATAAATAAAATGAAAAATAAAATAAAAATTGCTTTAATCGGTTTTGGGAAAATGGGTCAGGAAATTGATAAATTATGCCGCGAATCTGAAAATTTTGAAATAATTTCAATTAGCTTAAAAAGTAAGGGCGAGGAATTAGATATAGACGGCATTGCTAAGGCGGACGTAGCCATAGATTTTACCTCAAGGGATGTTGTGGTAAAAAATATTGAGCAAATTGCAAAATTGGGCATTGACTTAGTCATTGGCACGACTGGTTGGTATGACGAAATGGAGGAGGTAAAAAAAACGGTTAATGTGCATAAAATAGGGCTGGTGTATAGTTCCAACTTTTCCATCGGAGCCAACATCTTTTTAAAACTCGTTGCTTTTTCGTCTAAACTTTTTGTAAAATTCCCCGATTATGATCCTTATGGGTTAGAAATTCACCATCGGGGAAAAATAGACAGTCCTTCAGGCACTGCCTTGAAAATTGCAAACGAAATTCTAGAAAATTTTCCAACCAAAAAATCAGTTCTAGCTGAAAAATCGGATAGGCAAATTAAGGCTAGTGAACTTCATTTTGCTTCAGTAAGGGGTGGCAGCAATCCAGGTTTTCATCAGGTGGTATTTGATAGTAATGCCGACGGCATAACCTTGTCTCATCAGGCACATAACAGAGTCGGTTTTGCAAAAGGCGCATTAATGGCAGCAGAATTCATTAAAAATAAAAAAGGGATTTATTCCTTCGAAGACGTTTTAAGTAAAATAATATGAAAAACATAAAAATTTTTGGCTCTATCCCCGCAATAATTACGCCATTTAAAAAAAACGGCGAACTGGATTTGCCTGCCTTGGAAAAATTAGTTATGTATCAATTGAAAGGCGGAGTGGATGCGATAGTGGTCGCAGGCTCTACTGGTGAAGCAGCGACCTTAAATGACGAGGAGTATGTGACCGTTATAAAAACAGTGGTTAAAAAGGTTTCCAAAAAAGTTCCGGTAATTGCAGGCGCAGGCTCAAATGACACGAATAAGGCAATCCATTTTTCCCGTTTGGCAAAATTGGCGGGAGTCGACGGCTTGCTTCATGTAACTCCCTATTACAACAAGCCCACGCCAAATGGCCTCGTTCTTCATTTTAAAGAGATAGCCAAAGCGGTAGACATGCCCATAATTATTTATAATGTTCCCGGACGAACTGGATCCAACGTCTCCCCCGCAACTATCGTCAGAATTGCACGCGAGGTGCCGCAAGTTATAGCAGTCAAAGAAGCCTGTGGTTCCTTGAATCAGATGATGGAAATCCTTAGCGAAGTAGCAAATGGCGGCCCGAACAATTTTACAGTTTTATCGGGAGACGATGCGTTGGCCTTGCCTCTTATCGCCCTTGGCGGCAAAGGCTGCATTTCCGTGGTTTGCAATGAGGTTCCTAAATTATTTTCCGAGATGATTCATTGGGCACTCAAGGGAAACCTAAGCAATGCCAGAAAATTACATTATAATCTTCTGCCACTCATGAATGTTAATTTCATCGAATCAAATCCTATTCCTGTTAAAACCGCCCTATCTATGATGGGGTTTATTGAGGAGATTTTAAGACTACCGCTTACCTCTCTGGAAGAGAAAAATAGACCCTTAGTAAAAGAAATTTTGAAGGAATTAAAATTAATTTAGATTCCATAAAAATCTGTGGCTACTATAAATAAAAATTTTAACAAATTACAGAGAGGATATTTATTTTCTGAAATTTCCAAGCGCACAAAGGATTTTATGGAAAAAAATCCGGGCGTGGAAGTTAAGCAACTGGGAGTCGGCGATACTACGGAACCATTGACGCCGACTATCATCAAAGGATTGGCCAATGGAGTAAAAAAGCTTGCTCATGCCAAGACCTACACGGGCTATCAAGACGCAGAGGGCAAAGAATGCAATATAAGGTTAAAAAAAGCTTTTGTTGATTTTTATACAACAAGAAACATCCGTTTGCAAGCGCAAGAAATTTTCGTCAACGACGGAGCAAAATCCGATTTGGCAAATATTCAGTCAATTTTTGGACAGGACAATGTCGTGGCAATTGCGGATCCGGTTTACCCAGTGTATTTGGATAGTACCGTTATCGCCGGCAGAACGGGAGAGTTTATGCAGGGAAAATACGAGGGCTTGGTATATATGGAATGTAATGAAAAAAATGGTTTTATTCCTTCTCCTCCAAAACAAAAAGTGGATATAATTTATCTATGCAATCCTAATAATCCCACCGGCTCTGTCGCCACAAAAAGGCAACTAGAAACTTTTGTTGAATATGCTTTAAAAAACAAAGCGGTGATAATTTTTGACGCTGCTTATGTCGAGTACATTTCCGATAAATCTTTGCCAAAAAGCATTTATGAAATAAAGGGGGCCAAAAAATGCGCCATCGAAATCAATAGTTTCTCGAAATGGTCGGGGTTTACGGGTGTCCGTATTGGCTGGACTGTTGTGCCTATGGATTTGATTATTGAAAAAACAGCGGCGGGAGAAGTCAACAGGTTGTGGAGCAGGCGCCAAGGCACTATGTTTAACGGAGCATCTAATATCGCCCAAGAAGGCGCCGTAGCCGCTTTATCCAAGCGCGGTCAAAAGGAGAGCAAAGAACTGATTGCTTATTATATGAATAATGCGAGGATTATAAAAAGGAATTTATTGAAACTGGGCTTGAAGGTTTTTGGCGGCAAAAACGCCCCCTATATTTGGATAAAGAACCCGAACAATTTAAGTTCTTGGGAATTTTTTGATAAGCTTTTGCAGGAAGCACATGTTGTCGGAACTCCGGGTTCGGGTTTTGGTCTAGAGGGAGAGGGTTACTTGCGCTTAAGCGCTTACGGCCATAAAGAAGATGTGGAAAAAGCAATGAAAAATATTCGCGATAATTTGAAATTACAAAAGAATAAAGATTTCTATGTTTAGCAAGAAAAAAATTGCGGTAATCGGGGCATCCGGCCTTGTAGGCAGAACTATGCTCCAAATTCTCGAGGAGAGAAGTTTCCCCGTTCTAGAATTATTGCCAGTTGCCAGCGAGAAATCAGTAGGCCAAATTATAAATTTTAACGGCGTATCTCATAAAATTATTTCTATCGGAGATGCGCTTGCTCGAAAGCCCGACATCGCCTTATTTTCTGCAGGAGGCGCAGTTTCTTTAGAATGGGCTCCTAGTTTCGCTCAGGCTGGTACTGCTGTAATCGATAATTCTTCAGCTTGGAGAATGGACCCTTTGAAAAAACTTATCGTGCCAGAAATCAACGGCAGTGTTTTAACGAAAAAGGATAAAATTATTGCTAACCCGAATTGTTCAACCATACAAATGGTTATGGCTCTTTATGCCCTACATAAAAAATATAAAATAAAAAGAATAGTCGTATCAACTTATCAGTCGGTCACGGGTACGGGTAAAAAAGCCGTGGACCAGCTTATGAATGAGAGAAACGGCATTAAGGGGGAAATGGCTTATGCGTATCCGATTGATCTTAACTTAATCCCCCAGATTGATGTTTTTCTTGATAATGGGTATACAAAAGAAGAAATGAAAATGGTTAATGAGACCAGAAAAATATTTGGCGATGAAAGTATCGGCATTACCGCTACCACAGTAAGAGTCCCGGTAATCGGCGGGCATTCAGAATCGGTAAATGTGGAATTTGATAAGGACTATGAACTAAAAGAGGTAAAAAACCTGCTCTCCGGTACTCGGGGAGTAATTTTATTAGATGATGTTAAAAATTTAAAGTACCCCATGCCCATACATACAAAAGGCAAGGATGATGTCTTTGTTGGAAGACTCCGGCGAGATGAATCAAATCCTAAAACTCTCAATATGTGGATTGTGGCTGATAACTTGCGCAAGGGCGCCGCGACCAATGCGGTACAGATAGCCGAATACCTGTGCAAGAATAAACTTCTGTAAAATTATGGCTCTGATTATAAACAAATTCGGCGGCGGTATTATGAATGGCTCTGATGCCATAAAACACTTGCCCGAAATATTCAAGAGCTATGGTACGGGAGACTATTCGGTTAATGTGTTTTCTGCTTTCGGTAAGACCACGAATAATCTGGAAAAAGTACTGAGAAGTTACGTTAATGGAGAGACAGCGGAAAGCAACGAAGTGTTTAGCGAATTGAAAGTTTTTCATATGGGAATCGCGCGTGAACTTTTTCCTGAAGACCATGCTGTTTTTGGTATGATTGAAGATATTTTTAAAAAGATACGGCATATACTTTCCATAACCAGGCAAAACGAAAATATAAAATATATTTACGATCAGGTTGTTCCCTACGGGGAAATATTGGCAAGCTTGATCGTGAGTGAGTACCTTTCTTATATTGGTGTTCCAAACATCCTTGTACACGCCACGAATTTTCTTAAAACAGATTCGAGCTTCAATACCGCTAATGTCGACAAAGAAACAACCTCTAAAAATCTAAAAGTGCAAATGAGGGAGGAGATATTGGCTCTGTATAAAAATATCATCACTGAAGGATTTATCGGTTTTTCGGAAGAAGGAATGACCACCCTCGGACGTGAAGGCAGCGACTATACTGCAGGACTTCTGGGTAATTTAATGGAAGCAAGTAAGGTTACACTTTGGAAAGACGTTCCGGGGGTTATGGAAAAAAATCCAAGACTGGCTGGAAATGAAAATGTTCAAAAAATTGATGTTATAAGTTATGATGATTTTGGAAAACATCTGCAAAGTGGCGCCGCTGGACTGGTGCATCCGAAAACCTTAAACGAAGTCAGAGAGAAAAAAATTCCCCTGCACATAAAACCCTTCTGGGACTTAAGTACTGAAGGAACCTTAATTAACTAAAATCATTATAAATTTAACTAAAATTAAACTATGCCTGAATTCTACAAGTACCATGGGGCGGGAAATGACTTTGTCATCATAAACAACCTTGCTGGTAAAATTTCTCTCACGAAAGATCAAGTTGTTGCCGTGTGCGATCGACATTACGGCATCGGGGCAGACGGAGTAATACTGGTGGAGTCGTCCAAGTTCTCAGACTGTTATATGAATTATTATAATTCGGACGGATCGCAAGGGCTTTGCGGCAACGGCACCCGATGTACCGCAAAATTTTTACAGGATAATTTATTTAGAGATAAAAAGAGTTTTAGAATAGACACAATATCAGGAACAAAAAACGTGGTATCAAAAAATGACGGCACTTTTTCCGTCAACATGGGCAAGCCCGCTTTTTCTAACGTTGATTTTCCCGCCCGGAGTATGAAGTTGGAAGATTTGTCGTTCAATTTTGTTTCTGTCGGAAATCCCCACGCAATAGCCTTTGTGGAAAATTTGGATGACTACGACCTACCTTTAATAGGACCTAAGGTCGAAAATAATCCTATTTTCCCTAATAAAATAAATGTAGAGCTGGTACAAGAAAAAAGCCCCAGTGAGTTTCAGGTAAAAGTCTGGGAAAGAGGCTCCGGCGTAACACTTGCCTGCGGCACCGGCGCCTGCGCGGTGTATGCAGTAGTACAAAAATTGAAGAAAGCCGAACCCAATCTTACGATAGAATTACCGGGCGGCAAACTTTTCTTCTCGCAAAATGAAGCCGGGGAAACCCTGATGCGCGGTCCTGCTGTATTCGTATTTAAAGGTGAGATTAATAATTTTTATCAGAATAGTAGGGATGTAAAGCGGCAAAATCATCGCTCAAGCGAGAGATGAAGGGTCCAGAAGAGTCGATGATGTGTTTGCCTGTGTCGAGAAGAGAGGTTAGTGTTTTCTTGCTACCGACAAGCCCTAGTTTGAAAATATTTATCTTATTTTTTGAAAATTCGATGCTGAACTCCGGAACGTTTTGCGTGAGATAATCCAGCAATTCTTCCGAGAAAATCTGCAGGGCTTCGATTTCGTAGCCCTTAGCCACTGATAATTTGAATCGCCTGCCGTGCAATGATACATCTACGTCATTAATCTCATAAGACAACCGAAGGCCCCACACTTTTTTTGACCTGAGAAATATAAATGGAAATTCGACTTGGTCAAAGCTAATCTCTAGAACCGTAAACATTGGCGTGCTTCGGCTTTTGCCGCTGCCAGTAGTGTATGAATAATTGAATATTTTTATTGGAAAATTGTTCCAAGTGCCGGCAACAACATTTTTTACTCCTCTGTTCTCCCCTATCTCGAACAATCTGCCGTTGCAATCTTCTATGGCGCCCTCTTCCGTGTAGGTCATGCCATGGGCTCTGGCAAAATTACTCATGAACTCATCGTGAGCTTTTACAAAATAATACATGATTATAGCGGCGACAATCGCAGCGCCTATTTGGGGTATGAAAAACAGGAAAACAAAACCGACAAAACAAACTCCGGCAACTATCCACTTATCCTTTTTGATAAGTCGCAGGGCAATATCTTTTGTACTTTCTATATGCACATTTTCCATCTTGGAAAAATTATTTTATAGTCGCTCCTGTTTTAAGGACGTGGTCCACCAAAGTGTAGGTGTACCCCATCTCGTTGTCGTACCAGCCCATGACTTTGACCAAGTTGCCGCCTACCACGCGGGTCATCGCAAGGTCGGCGATAGAACCGTAGTGGCTGCCTAAAATATCGCTCGAGACCAAAGGCTCTTCGGTTACGGCAAAAAGTTTCTGCCAACGGGGCTCTGCGGCCGCTTTTTTCAAAATAGAATTAACTTCTTCCGCGGTTGTGTCACGGTTAGATATAAAAGTAATATCAACAATAGAACCGGAGGGTACCGGCACGCGTACGGATATGCCGTCAAAAAGGCCGGAAAGTTCCGGAAAAGCTTTGGTGACCGCGATGGCCGCGCCTGTAGAAGAAGGTACGATGTTTTGTGCGGCCGCCCGTCCTTCCCGCAAATCTTTTTTGCTCGGTCCGTCTACCAGCGCCTGAGATGCGGTATATCCGTGTACGGTATTGAGTAGCGCTTTTTGGATTCCCAAAGCTTCGTGTAAAATCGCAATAAGTGGTGAAGCCGCATTTGTGGTGCAGGAAGCATTGGATGTGATATCGCAAGTACCAAATTTATTTTCATTGACGCCCAAGAGTATCGTCTCCCCTTTTACCACGCCGTCTCCCTTGGCGGGAGCGGAAATTACAACTTTTTTGGCTCCGGCGTCGAGGTGCGCTTTCGCTTTCTCGTAATTGGTAAAAAGTCCCGTGGACTCTACCACGACATCAATATTGAGATCTTTCCACGGCAACGCCGCAGGATCTTTTTCCGCCACAACTTTGACGGGCTTGCCGTCAATGACTATGTTGCTACCTTGTACTTCTATATCATGTCCCCACTTCCTATAAACAGTGTCATATTTCAATAGATAAGCCATATTGTCAATGCTGCCTATATCGTTTAGCGCCACGACTTCAATCTCGGGATGCTCCCAGGCAACCTTTAAAAACGCGCGTCCTATCCTGCCGAAACCATTAATACCTACTCTGATTTTTTGCATAATTTTTCACGTAAAATTCTAATAAGTACAGTATAACAAAAAATTAGGCAGTTGTGTTATGATAGGCAAAATGGCCGAAAAATTTTCACAATTTGTGCATCTGCATACCCACTCGCACTATTCCCTGCTCGACGGGCTCTCCAAGCTCGAAAGATTGGTCGGCCTGGCAAAAGATTACAAAATGCCGGCGCTCGCCCTCACCGACCACGGCAACATGTACGGCGCCATAGAATTTTATAAACTCGCGAAGGCGGCCGGAATAAAACCGATTATTGGAATAGAAGCCTATGTCGCAAACCGTGGACGTCTGGAAAAGGACTCCGGTATCGATAACAAGAGGTACCATCTTATCCTTCTGGCAAAAAATCTGGAAGGCTACAAAAATCTGATGCGTCTTGTAACCCTATCTCACCTTGAAGGCTTTTACTACAAGCCGCGCATGGACAAAGAGATACTTCGCAAGTACGCGGGCGGAATCATCGCGCTCTCCGGCTGCCTCGGCGGCGAACTGGCGCGGGCGCTGGCGGGCAAAGACATGGGCAAGGCGGAAGAAATCGTAAAAGAACATCAGGATATCTTCGGCAAGGAAAACTATTTTCTGGAAATACAGGATTACGGAAAAATTGAAGGAGGCGCCGAAGTAAAAGAAGGACTTATCAAGCTAAGCAAAAAATTAGATATTCCTCTCGTAGGCACAATAGACTCGCATTACCCGATACCGGACGACAGAAAAGCTCACGATACTCTCCTTTCCATTCAAACAAACTCCGATATCAAAGATGAGAACAAATTCTCTTTCGGGGACGGCGATTATTCTTTTGTGGATATGAAGAGAGCGCTCGAAGTATTCAAGGATACGCCGGAAGCCGTCAGCAATACATTGAAGATTGCGGAAATGTGCGATTTGGAAATCCCGCTCGGGCGCTGGGTCTTCCCGGATTTTAAGGTGGAGGAAGATAAAAACTATGACGAGAAACTGCGGGAGCTTACTTATGCCGGACTCCAAAACCTGAAGCTTACCGAAATCACCGCCGATGGCGGGACCCCGCAAAGTGCGGTGGCACCGGAAACAAAAGAGCGCATCGAATATGAACTAAAGATAATTTTCGACAAGGGCTACGCGCCGTATTTCCTCGTGGTCGGCGACCTGCTCCGCCATGCGCGCCAGAACGGAATATTTACCGCCATCCGCGGCTCGGTCGCGGGCTCCATGGTCACGTACCTACTGGGTATTACGAACATTAACCCGATTGAATACAAACTGCCGTTTGAACGGTTCCTGAACCCGTTCCGTCCCTCGGCGCCGGATATCGATATGGATTTCGCCGACAACCGGCGGGACGAAATGATAGATTACGTCAAACAAAAATACGGCGAGGAAAATGTCGCGCAAATCGGAACTTTCGGCACGATGATGGCCCGCGGCGCCGTGCGCGACGTTGCCCGCGCCTTGGCCTATCCGTATGCCGTGGGCGACAGAATATCAAAAATGATTCCGGTAGGCTCGCAAGGCATGCCCATGACCTTGGACCACGCGATGGAGATTGTGCCGGAGCTTCGCGAAGCTTACTCGAAAGAAAAAGACACCCAGGAAATTGTGGACTTGGCAAAAAAACTCGAAGGCTGTGTGCGGCACATATCGGTCCATGCCGCCGGAGTAGTAATAGCCCCCAAACCTATCTATGAATACATGCCGACCCAGCTTGACCCGAAGGGCGGCAAAATCATAACTCAATATGATATGTACAGCGCGGAAGAAGCCGGGCTTCTGAAATTTGATTTCTTGGGCATCCGAAACCTCGCCATCTTGGCGGACGCGGTCGGCCTCGTGAAAATGTTTTACGGCATAGATGTGGACATAGACAAAATTCCGCTCGACGATAAGAAAACTTTCGAGCTATTGGCAAAAGGACAGACCGAAGGACTATTTCAGCTAAACGGCGCCGGCATGACCCGATATCTGAAGGAGCTCAAGCCGTCTTCCATTCACGACATAAACGCGATGGTCGCACTGTATCGTCCGGGGCCGATGGAAACTATTCCTGAATACATTAAACGCAAGCATAATCCACGGCTGGTGAAATACATGGACCCGCGAATGAAAAAATTCCTGGCGGAGTCGTACGGCCTCATCGTGTATCAGGACGACCTTCTGTTCTGCGCCATAGACCTCGCCGGTTACTCTTGGGAAGAAGCGGACAAGTTCCGCAAAGCCGTAGGTAAAAAAATCCCGGAAGAAATGGCCGCGCAATATCAAAAATTTACCCAAGGCATAATCAAGAACGGCCAAACTCCGGAATTCGCGGAAAAATTGTGGAAACTTTTCGAGCCGTTTCAGGCATACGGTTTCAATAAAGCACACGCGGCGAGCTATGGCAAAGTCGCCTACCAGACGGCTTACATGAAAGCACATTATCCTGCGGAATATATGGCAGCAATCCTCACCGCGGAATCCGGCGACGTGGACAAAGTCTCGCAAATCATCGAGGAATGCAAGAATATGGGCCTGCCGGTCCTGCCTCCGGACATAAATGAAAGCTACGGCGGATTTTCCTGCCTGCCTGCGCAGGCAGGCCTGCCAATAAGTTTAGAAAATAAAAGTACTCGAATCAGGTTCGGATTCTACACCATTAAAAATCTAGGTACGGACATTTCCGACGCCATAATCGAAGAAAGAAAAACCAACGGGCACTTCAAATCCATCACCGATTTTCTGGACCGCATCAAACATAAAAATTTAAATAAAAAATCCATGGAAGCCCTGATTAAATCGGGCGCCATGGATGAATGGGGCGACCGAGGGGTACTCCTTGCAAACATGGAAGCTATGCTCGCGTACAACCATGAAAACGGCAAGCAAAACGGCGCGCAGACTTCCCTTTGGGGCGGAGCGACAAGCGTACAGGCTCCGGAGTTTCGGTTGCAACCGGGCATAGACGCCACCCAAGCGGACAAGCTAACATGGGAAAAAGAACTGCTGGGTCTCTATATTTCCGGACATCCCTTGGAGCGCCTGCGAGACAAGCTTGAAAAACGAAGCGTTAACATAAAAAAAATAAAAGAAGAGTTGGGGAACGGCATGCCGGTAACTATCGGCGGCATCATCGACACCGCGCGCGTGGTCATCACCAAAAACAACGAACGCATGGCCTTTCTTAAAATTTCCGACCTGACCGACTCTATCGAAGCCGTCGCCTTCCCCCGCATCTTCCAAGCATCGGTAGAACTCTTAACCCCCGCAAAATGCATCGCCTTTACCGGTAAAGTTTCCAATCGTAACGGCGAAAAAAGCATCATCATCGATGCGGTAAAAGAGATTTAGTTATACAAACTCATCGCTTTCTCTTTGCTTTCGGTAAAAATACATTCGATTGCTTCGGCGATTTTTTTGGAAAGCTTTTTTAGGGTTTCTATTTCGTATTTTTTGAATTCGCCTAAAATAAACTTAATCACTTCTTTCTCGCCAAATGGCCTTTTTAATTTCCCAGAGGGTGTAACAGGCGAAATCCCTACGCGGATGCGCAGGAACTCCTCGCTCTTTAGTGCCTTGATAACGGAAGCAAGCCCGTTGTGTCCGCCGGAAGAACGATTGAAGGAAATTTTAATTTTGCCGAGAGGCAAATCAATGTCGTCATATATCACAATAAGATCTTTCAAATCTTTTTTTGCTTTAACCAAGGGCGCCACGACGCGGCCGGAATTGTTCATAAAATTATCCGGTGTTATAAATTTTATTTTCAACTTTTTGTTTTCAGCCAGCTTTTTTTCTATCAAACCTACTAAAATACGTCCCGTATTATGCCGAGTGTTTTCATATTCCGCACCGGGATTGCCCAAACCCACGATTAGTTTCATGCCTAGAATAATACCACACTATTTTTATTAGCTCTACTTTTATTAGGAAACAAAACTTCACATATAGTCAAGAATGTTTTATGGTATAGTACCTGCCATGAATCCCGTTAGAGATAACGAGATACACGTTTTAACTATAACCTAACCACTACAAAAAATTATGGAAATCTCTAACGGGATGAACGAGGAAAAACCGGACGAAATGCCGGAAAAAAAATCGGGATGGCAGTCGTTTTGGGAGATGGTGCGGTTCGCCATTTTGGCGCTCCTCATCGTGGTGCCTATCCGCGCTTTCGTCGCAGAACCTTTTATTGTCTCCGGTTCTTCTATGGTGCCGACTTTTGAAGACGGAGATTATCTTGTGATAGACAAAATTTCTTACGCACTGGGAAATCCGGAAAGATATGATGTGACGGTCTTCCGCTTTCCCGGCGACCCGAGCAAATTTTACATAAAAAGAATTATTGGTCTGCCAAACGAGACCGTCGACATAGAGGGCAATGTCGTGACCATCACTAATGAGGAAAATCCGGAAGGCTTCGTCCTCAATCAGCCGTTTGTTAAAAACCCATCAAATTCTCAAACGCACCTGAAACTAAAAGGCAACGAGTATTTCGTAATGGGCGACAACCGACAAGCCAGCTCGGATTCCAGGTCTTGGGGCGCCGTAGACAAAGATCTGCTTACAGGCAGAGCTTTAGTGCGACTTCTGCCTTTCAATCAAATTAATATTTTGCCGGGCAATTATCAGATAGAAGAATAAAATTATGAAAAAAGCGCCTCGTGCCAGTAAGCCCAAAGTCATCGAACTTGCCGCCCCCAGAGGTATGAGAGATCTCATGAATGAAGAGTACTACGCCTTTCAGGGCTTTTTTGAAAAAGCGCAGGAGGTCGCTGTGTATTACGGCTTCAAGCCCATCGAAACGCCAATGCTGGAACAGGAGGAGCTCATAACCGGAGGCATCGGGCACGGCACCGATATCGTGGATAAGGAGATATACAACCTGAAAACCAAAGGCGGCGACCACCTGGCGCTCAGACCCGAACATACCGCACCCTTAATGCGGGCATACATAGAGCACGGCATGCAGAACATGCCCCAGCCGGTAATGTTCTACCAATACGGACCCGTATTTCGCCATGACAAGCCGCAGCGCGGACGTTACCGCCAATTTTGGCAGTTCGATGTGGACTGTCTCGGCAGCGATAAAAGCATCATGGACGCGCTCGTCATTAAAACGGGCATCTCCATTCTCGAAGAAGCCGGAGCTAGCGGTCTTTCTCTCGACATAAATTCCATCGGCGACAAGGAATGCCGCAATGTTTACTTAAAAGAACTCACAAACTATTACAAGAAACACCTGGGCGCCCTCCCGCCCGTAGACCGCGAAAGGCTAAAGACAAATCCCCTGCGTATACTTGATTCCAAGGAAGAAAAAACGATAGCTTTAAATGAAAGTGCGCCCGACTCCGTGTCTTTTCTTTGCGCTGCCTGCAAAAAGCATTTTAAGGAAGTGCTTGAATACTTGGAGGAGATGGGAATCCCTTATACTCTAAATAAAAATCTTGTACGCGGACTTTCATATTACAGCCGCACTGTCTTTGAAATAATGGGCGAATCCGGAGAGGAAGGCACCGTGCCCTTGGCGCTAGCGGGCGGGGGACGTTACGATTACCTGGCTAAACAAGTGGGCTCCAAACGCGACGTGGCGGCAGTGGGAATGTCCATCGGCGTTGACCGCATAGTCTCCGCTCCTTGGTATAAAAAACTTTCCCCGCGCATACTAAAAAAGCCAAAGATGTATTTCATCCAGCTTGGCACAGACGCAAAACTAAAGAGCTTGAACGTAATAGAAATTTTAAGAAAAGCGCATATTCCCATAGCACAGTCGCTCTCCAAAGACAGCCTGGGCTCCCAGCTCGCCATCGCCGAACGTCTAGCTATCCCCTATGCCATTATATTCGGCGTAAAAGAAGCCCTAGAGAAGGCGGTGATAGTTCGAGACATGGGTAGCCGCTCGCAAGAAACCGTTAAGCTAGATAAGCTTCTGGAATACCTAAAGAACCTCAAGTAATTACGTCGGGCGTGATTTTGCCAAATCAAATGAAAGAGATTCTGCAAAAAAAGGAGAAAGTACTGCGCAAAGTGGCTAGGGATGTGCCTGTCGTGGATATTAAAACTCCGAAGATTGAAAAGATCCTAAAAGAAATGTCCGCGGCGCTCAAAAGCCAGGATGACGGGGTGGCCATCGCCGCTCCGCAAATCGGATATTCGCTCCGCATTTTTTTGGTTGCCGGTAAAATTTTCACGCCGGAGTTTGTCCGAGCACGCACCGAAAAAACAACCGACTCCGTGGAAAACGAGACGCCTCCCCAAAAACAAGAGCTTAAGGATATGGTTTTCATCAACCCAAAAATATCAAAACTTTCTCGTGAGAAAGGCTGGGTACCGGAAGGCTGCTTGTCCGTCCGCTGGCTTTACGGCAAGGCCCTGCGTTCCCAAAAAGCCACTGTCGCGGCCTACGACGAACAAGGAAAGAAATTTACCCGCGGCGCCTCCGGCCTCCTTGCGCAAATCTTCCAGCACGAAACAGACCACCTAGACGGCATTCTCTTCATCGACCACGCGAAGGACATCAAAGAAGAACTGCCAAGTAAATAATTGTTTTTGACAAACATGCTAAACAACCCGAAAAACCTAAATTTTGCATTTTTGGGAGGAGAGCCTCTGGCTGTGCCCACACTTCAAAAATTATATGAGGACGGGCTTGTTCCCGCGCTCATAGTAAGCAACCCGGACAAACCTCAAGGCAGAAACTTGCAAATATCCTCGCCGCCTACCGCCCTATGGGCCAAGCAACAAGGTGTCCCGCTAATTCAACCGGAGAAATTGACCAGGAAAGAAATCGGAAATAATTTTGATTTTTTTGTGGTGGTATCATATGGGAAAATAATCCCCAAGGAAATTTTGGATTTGCCCAAACTTGGAACAATCAACATTCATCCTTCACTGCTTCCCCGCTATCGCGGTCCTTCTCCTATTGTGTCGGCTATTTTAAACGGGGATACGGAAACAGGCGTGACTGTCATGAAAATAGACGAAGAAATGGACCATGGACCGATACTAGCTCAGGAAAAAATTAATCTCTCTGGGAACGAATCCGTGCGAGACTTAGAGAAATCTTTGGCGGAATTAGGAGGTAAATTACTGGTAAAAGTCATACCTGAATTTCTTGCCGGAAAAATAAAAATCGCAGAGCAAGATCATAGCCACGCCACTTACGTAAAAAAGATAGTAAAGGCAGACGGAGAAATCAATCTCGAGGATAATCCAGAAAAAAACTGGCGCAAATTCCGCGCATACGTGCACTGGCCCCGCACTTTCTTTTTCCAGAACGGCAAAAGAATAATAGTCACTGACGCGGCCCTGAAAGATGGCAAATTCGTAATCAAAAACGTCTTACCGGAAGGCAAAAAAGAAATTACTTGGGAAGAATTTAACCGGACTTAGTATTTCGAAGTAAACGGATTCCTTTTGGAAAGGCCTTTGAGCATTTTTTTGACACTGGCCGCACCGCGCTTCATGAGAGTGTGTTCGCGGCTTTTGTCCTTGCTGATTTCTTTAAAAAGCATCTCTTTAATGCTATCTATAGCCGAATACAGGTCCTCGCTGTCTTTTGCCGCATAAAAGTTCTTACCATTTATATTAATGGAGCAATCCGCGTGAAAAACCTCCCCTGCCTTATGATGGTTCGTACTGCGTGATATTTCAAAAAGGGCTTTAACTTCTCCGCCGTCTTCCTGGAAACGCGACAATAATTTTTCTAAATTCGTTACCCGCTTTAGAGCATAATCCCGTATTTCATTCGTTAGCTCCATGTTCTTACTCTGTAAATTTATCTGCATACGGTATTAAAAATTTTAATTGATAATCGCTGTCTATATGCCGTACAATAAAAAATTTATTACGGGACACCTATGTCTATTTTAGCATATTTTTGATAAAATTGAAAAATGGCGGGCAATCCGATCAAAATAGTGATAGTAGGCAACGGCTTCGGCGGCGTGTATGTATTAAAGCATCTGCACAACCTCCTCCATGGCTCAAAAACCGCCGAGCTTTATCTTGTCGGTGAGACAAACTACTTCCTTTTCACCCCCCTCCTCCACGAAGTTGCCACCGGCGGGCTCAACCGAAGCAATATCGTGGAGCCCGTGCGCAAAGTACTCTCCTGCTGCCTGCGTAAATTCTATCTCGGAAAGGCAGAGCTCATAAATACAACCGCCCGCACTGTCAGCGTGAGCGGTGAAATAGTGCCATACGACTATCTGGTCATTGCCACCGGAGCGCAAACAAATTTTTACAACGTGCCAGGCGCGGAGCAGAATGCTTTTACTTTAAAATCGATTGCGGACGCGGAAAAAATAAAGCATCAGGTTATTGCACAGATAGAGCGCGCGACTCATATTGACGACGAGGGCCTCAAGAAAAAAATGCTCCGTTTTGTGGTAGTCGGCGGCGGCCCAACGGGCGTGGAACTCGTGGCGGAACTCGCCGAACTGGTCAAAGATACTTTCAGCCGTTATTACACCTGTGGCGTGCTCAAATATGTTTCGCTTCTGCTCGTACAGCGACAAGCGGAACTCGTTCCTCAGTTTGGAAAAAAAATAAGGGCCAAGAGCTTGGCGGTTCTCAGAAAAAAGGGAGTCGAGGTTGTGCTCCAGACTGCGGTAGAAGCGGTGGGCTCGGGTCATATAATTTTAAACGGAGACAAACGCATTGAGACCGAAACAGTCATATGGGTCGGGGGCATAAAGCCAAACGTGCCAAAGTTTGATATCGAGCCGGAAAAAACTCCGGACGGACGGTTGGTGGTAGACGAATTCTTTGCCCTGCCTAAACATGAAAACGTTTTCGCTCTGGGCGACGTAGCCGCCTTTCCCGATAAAGATTCGTATCTTCCGGCGCTCGCGCAAGTGGCAGAAAAGCAAGCGCGGGCTCTGGCGGAGAATCTAGCCCGCCGCCTGAAAAACCTGCCGCCAAAGAAATTTAAATACAAACACTCGGGTTCGCTCTTGTCCCTGGGTCAGTGGATGGCGGCCGGCGAAATCAAGGGCTTTGCCGTCTCCGGAAGACTCTGCTGGTGGATATGGCGAACCATTTATCTTTTAAAGTTCATCTCCGTACGCAAAAAAATACTGGTAGCCATAGACTGGACCATCAACCTCTTCCTGCCTCGTGATATCTCCGAGCTCTAAATATAATTAAAATTTTCTACTTTTCCTCAGAGCATTTACAATAACATCCAGTTTCATAGTGGCCACTCCGACAAATTTATCCGCTCCGCCATAATATATATAGACTGTTCCCGCTTGCAATATAGCCCCGCAAGGGAAAACCACATTGTTTACCACCCCCACTTTCTCATACTCTTCCACCGGCTCAAAAATCGGGTCAGTGCTTCGGGCAAGGACGATTGTGGGGTCCTTCTTATCCAGGAGTAAGGCTCCTACCCGGTAAGTGTGCTCGCTCACACCGTGATAAAGCAAAAGCCAACCGTATTTGGTCTTTATGGGAGGGGCGGTAATGCCCACCTTCCAACTATCCCATGTGCCTGCCCGAGTACCGATAACTCGAATGCATTTTTTTACCGGATTTGCCGCAAAATCCAAAGTGGGAAGATAGTCTCCGCAAATTTCGCTATTGACCCGATGGAATATCAAATAGCCGCTTTTAAATTTTGTCGGAAAAAGACACGCGTCTTTATCGTCAAAACCGGGAGGAGTTACGAGAATGGGCTTGGACCATTCCCATTTATGTTCCAGAAAATTCTTCTCGGTAATTGAAGTTATAGCTACCCGGGGCGGGCCAACTCCGTCATAAGCCGTATAGCACATGAAAATATTTTTGCCGATTTTCGTAAGTCGCGCATCTTCGCAGCCGGAATTGGCATTTTTTATCTTTTTAATTTCAAAATCCTCCCGAGGAAGATAGACGGGTTCATTCAACCGTTCAGTTATATCCTCTCCATTCTTAGATTTTGCATAACCAAACGTAGAAGTATTGTCTTCCGAAAAAGCACGGTAAATCAGATGGGTATTGCCCTTAAGGTGTATGGCTCCGGGATTAAAAGTCGCCTTGCTCTCCCAGGAATTTTCCGGTTTGGGCGAAATGATTGGATTTTTAGGAGAACGCTTGAATTGGTGACGTTCCTTGTGGTCCGGCAAAATACTATGCACGAGATCATGCAAACTAACCGAGAAAGAACATACACTGGTATCGGCAGCTCCATAGTAAACAACCAACACATCTTCTTTCTGCAAGGCTCCGGTAGGAAAAACAATATTGGGAATATACCCGGTAAGTTCGTAAATTTCTTCCGGGACGAGAAGTGGCCGCTCCGTTCTGCCGATAATTTTCTTCGGATCTTCTAAATCTAAAACCAACGTTTCAATACCGAAAATCCTAGGCTTATTTTCTTTTTGGTCTTGATTTTGAAAATAATTCTGGATGTGGGAATAAACAAAAAGCCAACCATATTTGGTCTTTATGGGCACGGCCCCCACTTCAACGTGGTCGGTATCAGTGCGCCTAGGGTCCAGAGTATGGGAATCAATCTCTTTATACCAATTTTGCCAAAATTCTTGCGACCAAAATTCTTCTATCCTGTCAGCTTGCGCGATAGCAATTTTAGCAGGCACCCTCTCTTCCCCCGCTTTAGATTTGGTATCTGTGTGAGCGGAGAAAATTACGGTAACCTTGCCGTTTATTCTTTCGGGAAAAAGCGCCATGGCTTTGGCATTAAAAGGTGTGACTAAGTGGCGCTCGTCAACTTTTTTTAGGTCCTTGGATATAGCTACAGCTACTTTTATACCCTCGGCCTCGAATGGATATCTTGAAAGAGCGGTGTAGAAAATATAATACTTACCTTCAAAAAATGTAGCGCGGGGATCTTCACAGCCGAAGCGTTCCCATTCCTCCTCGGGCGCGATAAAGGGAACACGATTTTTAAAGTGGGCTCCGTCTCTCGATTCGCATTTGCCAATTATAGAAATCTGCTGCGGGGTGCGCAGCACATCGGGCACTGAGATTGCCCGATAAAAACCATATATGGTGCGCCCTACTTTTATGGGAGATAAATTGAAAGTTGCAAATCCTTCCCAGTAGGAGTTTTTGTCAGGGGTAAAAACCGGATTATGTTTTGAGCGTTTTGCAACAAACATTATTTTTTATTTTTATTTCTTTTTTTAGATTCTTTAAATTCTTGATCTTGTTTTACGAGACCAAGAAGGAGCTTCTTCATGGGAATGCTGGCGACGCAGGTCACGCTATCCGCTCCTCCATAATACACTAAAAGTGTTCCGTTTTTAACTACCGCACCGGAAGCATACACCACTCCTGACTTATAACGGCTTCCCGGCCGGATAGAGCGGTTCTCATAAGACTTATCAGGCGCGAGGAGAGCGTTATGTGAGCGGTATAAAATTTTAGTCGGGTCTTTAAAGTCCAAAATCATTGCTCCTATCTTGAACCGGTGAGGTTCTCTCTCATCTATGGCATGGTACAGTAAGAGCCAGCCAAGGTCTGTGCGTATAGGCGGCGGTCCCGCACCACGAATATAAGTATCCCAAGAATTGTTCCTTCGTACTTTTTTATAAACACTGGTGAAATACCGCTTGCCATTGAAATATTTATCAATATCTTTCACGTACTTTATAGATACTTTTGGCGAAATCCGATGCAGGATAGCAAATTTATTTTTTATTTTTTCCGGAAAAAGTACTACGTTTTTATGCCGCTTGCCCGGAGGAGTCATGAGTACCGGTTGTCTCCAGCGCCAGCGCTTTGATAAAAAATCTTTTACTTTTATGGAAGTAAGCGCCATTTTTATTGAGCTAAAATCCCCCTCAAACAACGTGTAAGTCATGTAGAGTCTATCCATTATTTGCACTAGCCGAGGATCTTCTGCTCCTGGATAACCCGGATGTTCGTCATATTTTTCTGTCGGAATAAAAATCGGCTGCGTAAGCCGTTCTTTTATGTGCACACCGTCTTCTGTCGAGGCATAGCCAATCGTCATCTCTGCCCGGTATAAAATATAAATTTTATCTTTTATTAAAATTACTCCCGGATTATAAGTCCGCCTTTCCCATTTCGCTCTCTTGGGTCTGATTATAGGATTTTGTTTCGCTCGTATAAGTTTAAGTTGAGTTTTCGGTTTAAAAATGGCCATATCAGGCTCTGCCGTATTTATCTTCTAATCTGACAATATCTCCCTCGTCAAAATTCCCCGATGAAATTTCCAAAATTTGAGTATCGGAATCTATAGCGTGTATTCTATGGGGCGTTTTTTGAGGTACTGCAAATTCGTCTCCCTGTTTTGCTTTAATTGTCTTGCCTCCTACGGTAACTTCCGGATTGCCCGACAGTATTCTCCAAAATTCAGTGCGAAGATTGTGATATTGAAGACTAAAAGCATCTCCCTTCTTTATAAAAAGAATCTTTACCGTAGAAAGATTATTGTGTGTAAACTGCCGAAAATCTCCCCACGGCCGTTCTTCTGTAAATGGCTTAAATTCCTGCATATTCTTCCATTATAGCAAAGATTTAGCTTTATTCCAGCCATTTTCTTATGATTGCCTCAGTGTCGTCCGGAGTTTGGACGGCAATAGTTTCGAATCCGGCTTCTTTTACCGAATAATCATTACCCCCCGGGAAAATCCCATCCCCTACAAATAGAACATCTTCTTTTTTCAAACCGACTGTATTTAAAAATCTCGTGAGTCCCACCGCTTTATTAAAGCCCTTGGGAAGAATATCTATACTTGAAGTGCCGTTTATTAGTATAGTCACTTCGGGTAAAGCAGGCAGAAGCCGAGCGCGTATTTTTTCTCTTTTGCTGCGGTCGGGGTCAAATCGCAGTTTTATATCTACCGGAGCTTCTTGGCCGTTGGGAGTAAAAGTGATTTGAGTATCCCGGTCTTCGATTATTTGCCCGTATGGGTAACGCGGTATCTCATATTCGGGCGAATCAATAATCTCCTGTAGGAGCCTCTTGGCTCTTTCTTTCACTTCGGGGTCGAGCGGTTCTTTGTCTGTCAGGACCCATACTTTTTTTCCTTCATCATATTCATATCTCTGGCTGCCGCTAGTGGGCATTAGAGTAAAATTGCGGATATGGGGCAACATGGAGCTATCTTCCAAAAACGGCGGCAGAAACTGTGTTTGCATTTGCTTGAAACTTCCGCCGGCTATGGCGATAACTTTTCTTTTCTTTATTAATTCTTTAATCAAACTCGCCATGCTTTCCGTTATCAAAGTCTTACTTTCCGTAAGTGTACCGTCTACATCAAAAGCGAGTATTTTTTTATCGGGTAGCATTTTTTTTAAAAGTCTTGTGTCGGGCTGCGGCTTCTTTGACCAGCTCCGAAGAGCTCCGAACCTTGCCGCCGTTGCCGACATTGAACACCATTTCTATACCTAACCTCTGGCAGAGTTCGTACTCCGGGATGTTGTCATCTTTCCTGTCCCCGCCGTTGGCAAATATATGCGGCCGTATCAATTCGAGCTCTCGGCAGACGGAAATATCGTCGGTGCTCTCTTCGTGCTCCGTCAGGTGCACACGGTCGACAAACCGAAGAGATTCAATTATCTCTTTGCGATCCGCTTCCGGCATAAACACGAAACCTTTTTTGAAACGTAGCCAGTTGTCATTGTTTATTACAACCACGAGTTCATCGCCAAGTTTTTTAGCCTCCTGGAGCAACCGCACATGACCGATATGCACCGGATCGAATCCCCCGCTGACCATAACAATTTTTTTTGAACTTTTTGCCTGAGATTTTCTATGCATATTGCATAAATAATTATAGCACAGATGTGTATAATGATTTTACTCATAAATTATGATTAAAAAAAATACTAGAATTCAGTTCAGTGGAGCGAGTTTTAACCAGTTACAAAAACAAGCGAGGGTAGGATTTCTACCGCTCGCCTGTATGAATGGCTACGCGCCACCCATACAGGCTTGCGCGCTCCTCGACAAAACTATCCGCCGACCCGCCATGTGACAAACTTGGTGTCACGGTCGGCGGCGATAGGCTCGACCCGGGCTTCAGTTGTGAATTGAAGCCCATTACTCACCCCCCCCGGTGTGTACCGTAGAACGGCGTGACCGCGATCGTCACGCCCGTCCATTTGTCCTGGAAGACAACTGCGCCCTCCAGATTTTTTGATACAACCAGACGGTCATCTTCGAAGATTGGTGGGGTTGATTGTTGTGCCATGACGAGCACCTCCAAAATTATTATATCACATATTACACAAAAAAGCAAACTAAAAAGTTTGCTTTTGGTACGGCATTCTTATAGTCTCATTTATTATTTCAACAAAAAACGAAGGGTGGAAACTACCCGTATCTTCTTGTACTCCGGCGAGCCCGGATCTTTGTCGGAAATATCGAAGACGCCCTGATTGCCTCGGGTTATCTTGCCCAGACCGGAGCCGGCTTCGTTGGCAAACTGCTCCGCAGAAGCCTTGGCATTTTTTATGGCTTCCGCCAACATCTCCGGCTTTATAGAATTAATGTCGGAAAATTCAAAAGCTATGGAATTCTGGTTTAAAGTTACTCCCTGCTTGACCAAAAGAAGCGTGTCCTTGGAAGCCGAGCGCACTAAATCCACCTTCTTGGTATAAACCGAGAGCTGAGTGCTGGAATTATATCGGAACAGCGCTTCGCGGTAAGTATCTTGATAAATATTTACCGGCGCGACGTTTATCTCCGACTCTTCGAATCCTTTTGTTTTAAGAAATGATTTTATATCTTCCGTGTTTTTGGCAATCTCGGCATATAGGGCATCTACATTGCTGGACTTAACTTCAAAATTGAGAGACCAAATAGCGACATCGGCTTTGACTATCCTCTCCGAAAGACCTTTGACCTCCACATAAGAACCTTGATCGGAAAAACCGCGTGCGGCAAAGAAAAATACGGCGGAATAAACCAAAAGCACTCCCCCTATAATCCACGCCCAAGAAATTTTATTGTTCTCCATATATACGCAGTATACCATAAACACCATAACCGCCCAAAAGCGGAAGGCTTTACGTCTCCGGTATACCTATTCCTTTGTGCTAAAGCTCAAAATCGAGCCATTTACCTCGCCAAACTCATTTTGGGCCACTAGCCTGTAGTAATAAACCGTATCGGGCTTTAGTCCGCCAATGCTACCAGAAACGGATAAGGCGCCGGAGCCTTTTCCGGCTTCTTTGGTATCGGTCGATTGATCTAAAGAAAATAGACCGAATGCGGTAGCCTCACCATATTCAAAATGATAAATGGTCGATACTCCGTTTGGATTGACCTGCCCTTGTAGCTTGGCGACAGTACTGCCAATGCCAGTAGGAAGCCCAGTGGAAACAGCCGGTTCCTTGTCGGGGAGCGCAGAGGGTTCGCCCGATTCTGTGATAAACACCGATATGTTGCCGTTGACCGTACCATAAGCATTTTGCGCGTTCAGGCGGTAATAATAAACTTTATTCGCCTGCAAACCCGATAGATTTGCGGAAACGGCAACACTTGCCAAGTCCGAACCGGCGGAAGCGCTCGCAGTTGTATTGCCAAGTCCGAAGTTTTGTCCGTATTCAAACCAATACCTGGTCTCCGAACCGCGAGGATTCACAGTTCCCTCAATGGTTGCCGACGTTTCGGCTGTGTTGCTGGCGCTTCTGGTTTCGATTGAGGGCAATAGGTATTGTACCGGTGGCGTATCGAGGTCGGTTTTGAAGGACAGTATCGCTCCATAAACCTTGCCATACTGATTCTCTGCACCTAAACGATAATAGTAGGAAGTGTCAGCTTTAAGACCAACTATGGTTGCCGGCGCGTCATAAGCAAAAAAACCGGAACCCACCAACTGTCTATAGGTAGAGCTTCCCAATGTGTCGCTCTCGCCATATTCATACCAGTAAGAAGTCTGCACGCCCTTGGGATTGACCTCGCCGGAAAGCACTGCGGTGGATTTAGATATAAGAGAAACATTTTGAGTGGAGACGACAGGTTTTTCCGGCTGTGCGACCTCCGCTTCCGTCTGTATATCCGGCTCGTCCACAGGGACATTCACGCTCGGAGTACTGTTGGCCCAATAATAAATTCCGAAAATAGCGAGGAGGATTATTATAATCAGGACTATTGTCGTATTTTTGTTCATGGAAAATTAGTTAGTTTGGGTTAATAAAAAAACATTATATATTTAATGTATTCTTAATACTATACTTCTGCCTAATTTTAATGTCAAGCAAAAAATTAGGATTATTGTGTATAATCCTGTTAGAAGAGTTAATAAATAATTAATATTACTCTTTAATTATGTAGCCCACTCCGCGAACCGTGTGTATTAGCGGCTTGCCGTGACCATCGTCAACCTTCGAACGCAGGTACCTCATGTGCACGTTAAGCTCATGATTGTCTTCTTTGAATTCATGTCCCCAGGCTTCCTTGATGAGCTGGTCGCGGGTTAGCGCCTCCCCGCTCTGGCGCATAAGAGCGTCCAAAATCCGATATTCTTTTGGAGTAAGCGCCGCTTTTTTGCCGGCGCGGGTAACTTCGTGAGATTTAGTATCCATAACCAAATCGCCCACTTTCAGTATCAAAGGCTCGCTTGTTTTTCTCCTGCGAAGGAGCGCTCTTATTCTTGCGAAAAGTTCTTCCATCTCAAACGGTTTCATCAGATAATCATCCGCGCCGACGTCGAGCCCCGCCACTCGGTCTTCTAAAATTCCGCGCGCGGTAAGCATGATGACCGGAGTATGAATATGCCGCTCCCGGAGCTCCCTGCAGACATCCATGCCGTCTTTCTTGGGAAGCATGAGATCGAGCACTATCAGCCCATAATTATTTTTCAGGGCCTTATCAAACCCTTCCTGTCCGTCATAAGCCATTTCCACGGTATACCGCTCCGAGGTGAGCGCCTTACGCAAAATTTCCGCCAGTTTTAATTCGTCTTCAATGATTAAAATTGTCATGCGAGAGATAATACCACGTTTTTTTTAGCTACGCAATACTATTATGGTCTCTTTTATTAAAAACTTATTAGGCTATATATTAAGTTTATATTAAAGTTATTCACAGTTTATTAACAAAATAGTTCACAAATAGCTGTTTTCTAGATTGACATGTGTGTTTATAAAAAGTTAATATTAAAATTGTATTAATATTTGCAGATTTAAGTTGAGCAAATAAAAGTCGTTTAATACGTAAAAAATTAGAAATCAAATAACTTTCAAAAAGAATGCAAAAGGCAAAACGAGATTCCGTATCAAACAGTGAGCTCCTGGAAATGTGCCGAAAGTGCTATGCTTTCAAGTACGACAATAGCTGGCACTTTGAGCGACCGGAGTACTTGCTTGAAAAAGATGCGGACGAAAAGATCTCCGTACGTTTCGGCATCTGCGCCGCATGTGTTGAAGAAGCGCTCGCCCTCTATGATATGGGCTACGCCTAAAATAAGCGCACAACTAAAGCATGAAAAACAACGTTGATTAAAAAAATCACCCTTCGAGAGTCTCAGGGTGATTTTTTAATTTAGATTATTTTCTCTTACTTTCTCTTACCCGCTTTCTTGGCCAGCATCGCGTGCTTTACCGAAAGCCTTTTTTTGGTCTTGTGCGAATGCCGTGATTTTTTCTTCGGGCTTAGTGTCGTTCCTCGTTTTGCCATAAAAATTAATTCTTCTTATTAATAATCACTTACTAAGGTCTGCGAATTAGATTATAGCAGACAATCCTCAAAAATTCTAAAACTTTCTAGTACCACTCAAGCGCCACAACTTCTATGTCTTTTTCTCCCTCGTCTATCAATTGTTTGAATTTAGCCACGTCGCTAAAACCTTCGGATATACGGTAATGGTACGGGTAAACCTTTTTAGGCGCAAATTCAAGGACCGCCCCTGCAGCTTCCTCTACACTCATAGTATATGGCAGATTCATAGCTACAAACGCAATATCTATGTCTTTAAGCCCTCGCATTTCGGGAGTGCCGGACGTATCCCCGGAAATATATATTCGCCCTCCCCCATTTTCCACAACGTAGCCGTTACCCCGGCCTTTAACGTGAAAGGCGCCGGGAGATTCGGGTAAATTGTACATGGGAATTGCCTGTATATTGAAATCCAACACCTTTTTCGTCTCGCCGTTGTCCATCATCAAAACTTGGGGCATGAGTTCTGCCGGCATTCTGAAAGATGCGGCTCGGGGTATAACAATGATGGTCTCGGCCTTCGCTAGAACTTTAAGCGCCATGGGATCCAGATGGTCCCCGTGAATATCCGTAATAAGAATTATATCGGGTTCTGGCTGACCCGCGAACTTTTCTTTGTCCACAGGGTCGACATATATAACCCTACCCTTCCAGTTGAGCACAAAGCTCGCATGCTCCACGGGAGTTACTTCCGGCACGCTTACTTTATTATTGTTCATGCCAAAAAAATAAATTACTACTACTAATACCACCACCCCAGCAAAAACGAAGGTGTTTTTCTTCATAAATTATTTAAAGCGTATCTTCCAGAGAGTAATCATAGCTCGGGAGAACCGCCATGCTGCTAAAACTTAAGTAATAATTGGCAACCATAAACGCTCCGACTACGGCAAGCATAGCCAAGCCGTTGCCCAGAAGGTCTTTATGGTGATTTGTCATTTTGAAAACTACATATATAAGAAGCGCCGCCGCTATCACGCCAAAAACCAGGACCATGAGCATGTTCGAGGTATTCCGTGGCGAAGCGAGCAATTTGTGCCAAAGCGGCTGATTCTCGGGTACTTTCGTGTCCGCATTAAATTCCTGCACCGGGACAGGAGGGATTTCTTCCTCCGCTATCACCGCCTCTTCCGGCGCAACACGAGCGACTGCTATCGCTTCCCTCGGCCCGCCATTCGGCGGAGCCTCGCCTTCGGCGGGGCGTGCCTCCGGGGTTCCTGGAACGGCTGTAATCTGTGAGCCCAGAACTTCCGATTGACTCGAAACCTTTTTTTCTATCGGAGCCGCCAAAACTATCCTCGCGACTGAAGGCAGCACTGCGGGCATCGGATTCGCATAAACCTGAGCCACAAATACCGTCTGTCTGCCTTGATATAAGCCCCGGGCGATACCTGTACCCATTTCCGTATAATTGGCCTTAACAATATTTGCTTTGTGAGTCGGGCTCTTGAGCCACGCGCTTGTCACGTCCTTGGAATCGCGAAAGTTCACCGCCAGATTTTCGCCCGCATATTGATATTTATAGCCGGCAAGCTCAATCCAATGCCAAGGGGTCTTGCCTTCGGGACTCGTATGCGCAAAATAGCCACGGCTCGCCATGTCTTCGGCCTTCATCTGAGCCGCAAGCGTAAGCTCCGGGCTCACCGCCAAAGCCGGCAGGTTTTCCGTTTGCCTTTCTTCATTGGTCAATTCCCCTAAGACTGCGGGCAAAACTGCAGCCATGCCTCCGGACAGTCCGAGGTTTGCAACACTCGGGATTATAAAAACCACGAGTTCAAGCGCGATGACCAAAACGAGAATCCGACGCATGCTTTCATCCCGCAGAATGTGGGGTCGATGTTCGTTTCCTTCGTGAGGTATAAAATGCTTTTTTAGCCATCGAAACATTCAAACATTATAACAAACAAAACCCTATCTGTACAGGTAGGGTTTTGTTTGGGAAAGCCGTTAGATTTATATTTAACTATTCCGTGGTCGTGCCGTCAAATTTTTCGTCGTCCGCTTCCGCTTCGGCCTTGGTTTTATGAATTACTCCATCCTGGTGGTGCGCGGGAGAATAAAGAGTGTAAAATTTCAATTTTTCCGAGGGCGATGTATTCATAAAATTGTGCTTCGCTCCGGCCGGCACTACGATTGCCGAGCCCTCCCGAACCGCGTAAACATTGCCGTCAATTACGCACGATCCTTCTCCTTTTTCAAAACGGAAAAACTGATCATTTTCCGGATGGACCTCTACTCCGATTTCTTCACTGGGGTTGAGGCACATAAGGACGAGCTGGCTCTTCTCCGCAGTGTATAGAACCTTGCGGAAATTCTCGTTCTCTATAGTTTCTTGTTCAATGTTGGCATTAAATCCCTTCATAAAAATTATGATGTCGCTCTTATTCTTAACTATTGCCGATTGTGGCAATTTTTTCTTGCGCAACAAACTAGAGCTGGTAATAAAACAGCAGTTGGTTCGGCAGAGTATAGCATCTAGTCGAGTAGATAATTTAAAACGCAATAAAAATATATGAGGAAATCAAAAAAAATAGCGGTTGTCGGAGGACTTATTCTGGTCGCCCTTTTCGTAGCGGCCGTTAGTGCAAATATCAACCTGGACATTAGGGCAAGCGCCGCAGAAGTGTCCGGGTCATTTTCCAGCTCAGTGGGTGGTTCTAGCGCGGGAGGCTCTGTCGGCGGTTCAGTAGGAGGCGGCAGCACTTCCGGAACTATTGGCGGCAGTGTCGGCAGTTCTATCTCCGGCACAGTCGGGGGTGGTGGAAGTGGGGGGGGAGGTGGAGGCGGTTCTTCTGGAAGCAGTAGCGGAGGTGGTGGAGGTGGTAGCGTCCTAGGAGCTTCTACGGGAGGTAGCGATTTTTCGGGAACAGGTGGTCCGGATAGCGCAGTTCTCGGAGCAGAATTCGCCCCTTCGCTCCCAATTACCGGCATGAATCCATTTTTGTTCATACCATGGCTCCTGGGAATGCTCGCCGTAATAATCTCTTTATCTTACTACGTGGCTACTCTCGAAAAATCTAAAAAATAATCTTATTGCGTTAGCTCTGACCCTAGAGCGGAATTTGCTAAAAGACTGTCATACGCGTTGACCGTAAGCTGATAAGCTACGATAGACCCCAGAACGGTAAGAATAAGCAAAAACAAAAGCGACTGATTGTGCGTAGATATTTTAGTCACGTATATATTGTATCAATACAAATATTCTATATCAATAGTTTAACGCGGTTATCAGTGGCCGCGACGGCAATACAATATCCCAAGATAGTAGTATCCGTTTCAAATACAAAAAAACCGCCGGTTGGCGGTTTTTTTGTATTGCTTGCTATTTAAGAGTATTAAGCAGTTACGCGAGATACGCCTGTAGCAGCCGGTCCTTTTTCAGTCTCGGAAACTTCGAAAGAAACTGTGTCTCCTTCGTTGAGTTCCTCAAATGTAACGCCGACAAGCTCCTTGGAATGGAAGAAAAGATCCTTCGTCTCGCCTTCGCGAGAGATGAATCCAAATCCTTTGTCCTTGAGAAGAGTTTTGATTGTTCCTGTCATGTGATTATTCGATTATTTTGCTTGAAACTTCGACGATGTTCCTGTGTCTAAACACTAGGTTAGTATAACACACTCGGGGCCGCATGTATACATGCTTGCCAGCTTTCGTTTGTTTTTTGCCATATTTCTGCTAAAATAACGAAGTTTCCAATATTTCGGGGTAGTTGAAATACTATCCCGAATGAGAAGAATTCCGGGGTAGCTCAGCGGTAGAGCGGTCGCCTGTTAAGCGATTGGTCGTAGGTTCGATCCCTACCCCCGGAGCATCTTGGGACGAATGTCCCAAAAATCACTATTCTGTTCTGATGTATCAACGATATTTTCAGGTTCGAACCGAGGATTTTTTTGCTTGGACCATTCTAGTCCATCAATCAGGATCTGAATCGGTTTTGTGTTACTAATAAAGAGTTCTTTCTCATCCCAGATTAGGTTCGAACCGAGCTTAGATAGTATCTCCCTTTTAGCGGCCACAGAGCCGTTCTTTATGATTTTTTTCAGCTCTAGGCCCAAATCAACGATTTTTTCGGCTTCCTGAAGCCAATTTGGCGATTTTTTTGAATTATCTTTTATTTTTTCTATTTCAGAATTAATTTTTCTTATATCATGTTCGTACTCTTCTCTTTCTATCATTCCTTCAGCGAGTAAACCGCGGTAATTCTCCTTCTTTTTCTCTAGGGTTTCCAGCCTTTCCTTCTGGCCTTCGGCTATTATAAGATTTGACTCAACTTCCGCATCGCGCAGTTCATGAATGTATTTTCGGGACCATTTAGCTAATGCCGGAGACAGGGTGAACTTTTCTGAAAACTCCGTGAGAAATTTAGTAACCTCTTTGTCCCGCAGACATTTTATAGGCAGTTTTTTCTTTTTAAGAGAGACATTGTAGTAGTACTCGTACTCAAGATATTTGGGATCCGTAATTTTATTTATTTCTATCCCGCACTTAGAGCAGTTAGTTTTATTGATATAAGAAAATTTATATTTACATTCGCAGATAACTTGGTACTTAAAATCAGATCCGATGAATTCTTTTTTAGGAGACAGTATAAAACCGCTATACGGCGACTGGTGAATCTGCGTCTTAGGAATATTCCTTCCCGAGAGCATCCTGAGTACTTTGTAATGCTCCTCTTCCGTGATAATTCTGGGTAAAGTTTTATCAAGCTCATACCTCTGACCCCCCTGGTAGAAAAAGCCGGCATAGGTCGTATCTTTTAGTATTTTATATATTCTGGATGGAGTAATCGGTTTACCGCCATTACGTTTGTGTTTAGGTGTTGTCAGAGCGGCCTTAAGAGCCCAATCATACATTTGTCCACCGGAATACTGACCGGTTAAATATAACTTAAAGATTTCTTTTATGATTGGGAACCTTGCTGCATCTACCAGCCACCTTCTGTTCCCCTTTTCCTCTGATTTATCGTTTATAAAACCAATGGCGGCTAGCCCGTGCGGAATACCCATCCTTGCCTTTTTGTCTTGCCCTCTTTTAACATTTACAGAAAGATCACGACTGAACTGATTTGCCGAACCGAACTCAATTGCCATCAATAAGGCGTTTTCATTTGGGAAATAAGTTTTATACGGCGTTATTATCGCTTTAATTATTCCACGCTGTAAAAGATCTATTATTTCTCCTCCTTCATCCATGTTTCGGGCAAGCCGATCAAGTTTCCAGCATAGGATGGCATCACGCTTGCCTGTCTTGAGGTCATCCATCATATTTGAAAATTGGTTCCTAAACCTTGGAGTTTTAGCTGATTTAGTATCTTCATAAGAGACCATGTCTACTACCCCCAAACTATTCTTTAGTTTTTGAGCTTCTTCTCTTTGGGAAGGTATAGATAAAACCTGTTTATCCTCAGAGTCCTGAGATTTCCTATTATAATTTGCTACTTTTAAGGTTTTATAGAAATTTTTGTCCATGGTTCATATTATACCTCCTTTTCAGAAATTCTTATTTTAAGAGCCTCCTTAAAAATGTGAAGCGATAAATCGCCGAGAGCATTGATCTCTTCCTCGTTAAGCATAGAAATACTCTCGGAACCAATATCCTTTTTAAGTATTGCTACCAGTTCTTCTTTTGCCTCATCACTCAATTTCATAAGAAATTATTGCTTTTTTCCCGAAACAAAAAAACGGCTCGATAGCCGCTTTTTTGTTGCCAATTCTATTTAGATTCTTAGATCTGTTGAATTGGTAACACAATAGCAACATGCAAAAAGCATGCTATCGAATTACCAACTCAACACATCCTTGCCAATAATATTATTACCCAATGCCATTATTTAAGGGTGACGCCCTGAGTGGTGTAAAATTTTCCTACACCATTCTTCATGATGGTTTTTTTGTAAAAGCCAGGGTTTTACTGGTGGAAGCATTAATTGATTTCCCGGATCAATCCAAGCAGCTTTTACATCTGCCTAGGCCGATACAGATTTCTTTATGCTCGAAAAGAACTCTAATTTAGATTATAACTCAGAAAATAATGAGGTCAACTAATCGTAGTGTATCATGACCTTAGCAACACCAAGGAGTAAAGTTAAAGAATATGCCATACACAAAGAATCCACAC
>JALYJR010000050.1 GCA_030775165.1 bacterium
CTTGTGGGCTTGCCCACAAGTCCGACTTGGGGGAATTAAAATGGTATATCTTCGGGGTTAATGTCTTCTTCGGGATATTCTATAGCGTCGCCCTCCTCGCTTGGAGCTTTCCCCGGCGCTGCCGCGGCTCCCGTTTGCGCAGCTCCCCCGGAACTTGTGCCACCCTTAGGCCCAAACTGGGTGCGGTCGGCGACTATCTCCGTGCGGTACTTTTTCTCGCCGCTGGTCTTGTCATCCCAGCTTCTGGTCTGCATCCGGCCTTCTACTAATATGGAACTGCCTTTCTTCATGTACTGGGCGACTGTTTCCGCCTGCCGTCCAAAAACCACAACATTGTGATAATCGGTTGATTCCTGACGCGCACCGTTCTTGTCTTTCCAGACACGATTGGTTGCCAAAGAGAAACTCGTGACTTTTATGCCCGAAGGCAAAGAGCGGAGCTCCGGATCTCTGGTCAGATTACCTATTAGTATGGCTTTGTTGAGATACATCCCGTTAGAAATTAAGTTAAATAATAAATGTTAATGTTCGTATGTTCCGTTTTCAATCTATGGAGATTTCTAACGGGATACATGTATTTTAAAATATATTATACAGATACCATCGCGTCGATTTCCTTGTCGATCTCTTCTTTGTTTATGGCCACGGGAACTTCCGTGCCTTCCGGCCTATCAGACTTCGGCCTCTTGTGCATATCGGGACGAACAAACCTTCTCGCGGCTATGGTATTTTCTTTCACAGTTTTTAGCAGGAGAAAACGAACGAGGTTTGGGTCAAGGTCGAGCTTCTTTTTCAATTCCAAGACTTTCTCCGTTTCCATAGTAAACTTTATCCAACCGAAATATGCGGTATTGAATTTGTGGCGCACATTCTGAACCACCTTGGACATGGTGTAGGCGAGCGGTATGAGCTTGGGCATTTCTTCGGACACCGGAATGCCGCCAAGAGACGTTGCCATCTCTTTTAGGTTGCCAAAGGCCGCCGGCACTTCTTCTTCCGGTATGGTCGGAACTAAAAGATACCCGAGTTCATAAACTCTTTCGGTCATATCTAGTTCGTTTGTATCGTTCGATTCTTCCACTGATTCTCTAGTTGACATGAGCTCCATACTAGCAAAATGGCCATAAAAAGTAAACCCCCTTCCTTCTATTTGAAGCCAAAAACCCTTTTGGCGTTCGCGACAATAGCCCGCGCTGCTTCTTCTTCGGGCAGGCCTTTAATAAGGGCTATCTTTTTAACCACTTCCCGAACATATACGGGTTCATTTCGCTTGCCGCGGTAAGGCGTAGGCGTAACGTACGGCGAATCCGTCTCGGTCATAAGCATATCAAGCGGGGTATTTTTTATGACCTCGTCATAATCATTTGTAAAAGTAATAACTCCGGTAAAAGAAAGTGTGAAACCAAAATCCAAAAACGCTTGCGCTTCTGCCAAGTTGCCGGCAAAAAAATGTACGTCGCCTTTGACTTTTGAGTGTGCCTTCAATATATCGAGCGCATCAAAATAGGCGTTTGGAACTCCTTCTTTGCCGGTAATCAATTCTTGTTTTTGGTTATTACGTATATGGAGCATGATTGGCTTTTTGAATTCATTGGCAAGTTCTATCTGAGCGATAAACGCCTCCTTTTGTTTCGAAATTGATTCCGGGTCGCAACGATAATAATCGAGCCCGCACTCCCCTATGCCCAAAGTCTTCGGGTCGGCTAAAAGCTTGCGATAAGCCTCTTTATCAAATACTTCCCCGCGGGAAGTAAATTCTTTGCCGCCTTCGCCCAGCTCTTTCACGTCGTGATGCGACGCTCCGGTATGTATCGGGTGAAGGCCAATGATGGCGTAGACACCTTCCGGATACTCCTGGGCCATTTGCACCGCTTTCCGCGAAGTGTCTATCTGCGTGCCGACATTTATGACAAAAGTGTCGTTCTCCAAGGCGCGTTTGATGACCTCCTCGCGGTCCGCGTCAAAAGCGGAAAAATTCACATGGCTATGTATGTCTATGTATTTGGGAGTCATAACATTAGTCCCGACGCAGAAACAAAGGTTGCGACGGCTTTTTGTTTTCTTTTATCAGATTTTTTAATATTTCGCCCGTTTCCGGCAAAAGCGGATTGAGCATTTGGGCAATCTCGTACAGACGCACCACCATATCGGAAATTAATTTTTTGCCCTGCGTTTCGTTTATCTTGATTACTTTGAAAGGTTCGGTAATCTGTATAAACTTATCCAACTCGGATATTTTTTCCCACGTATGGTCTGCGGCCGCTTTCACGTCGAATTTTTCAAAGAATCCAAAGTATTCTACAGGGTCGGTGGTCTCCGAGAGCGCCGGACACTTTTCCAGATATTTTTCCGCGAGGGTCAGAATGCGCGAAGCCAGATTGCCCAAGCCGTTTGCCAAGTTGGCGTTGTACGCTTCTTTGACGCCCCCGAGCGTGACATCGCTATCGTCAAATGGGCTAACGTGGCGAAGTAAAAAATACCTGACAGCATCAGTGCCATATTCTTTTACTAAATCAAGAGGATTGATAACATTCCCCAAGGATTTGCTCATCTTTTGTCCTCCGGAGGTTATAAAACCATGGTAAACAACCTTGTCCGTCTTTTTTATATCTGCAGACATCAACATCGCCTGCCACACAATGGATTGAAAACGCACTTGATCTTTACCTGCCGTCTGAACTACGTCGCCATCCTCCCAGAACTTCTTAAAATTACCTTCCGCATCTTCCGGCCAGCCAAGCGTCGAAATGTAATTGGTAAGCGCGTCAAACCATACATACATAACCTGATTTTCATCGCCTGGCACCGGAACTCCCCATACTAACCTTGCTTTTTCTCGGGAAATACTAAAATCTTCGAGCCCGCCTTTTACGAACGCAATCGCTTCTTCTCTTCGCCAGTCAGGCGTAATAGTATTCTTGTCCGAGAGATACTCTAGAACCCTCTCTTGATATTTACTAAAACGAAAAAAGTAATTTTCTTCTTCTAGAATAGAAATTTTTAAATTAGGATGCAGAAAGCATTGCCCCTTTTCGTCTAAATCTTTCTCGGTTTTAAAAGATTCGCAGCCAACACAATAACTTCCTTTATATGCTTTTTTATAAATATCGCCTTTGGCATCGCAACGTTTCCACATCTCCTGCGCGGCCTTTCGGTGATGCTCATCCGTTGTACGAACAAACATATCATTGGAAATTCCGAGCGCCCCTTTTAGTTTCTTAAACTCCGCTGCGAAAAAATCGACATAGGCCTGCACATCCTTGCCTTCTTTTTGGCTGGCCTCCCATATCTTTTGTCCGTATTCATCCGTGCCCGTACTGAAAAAAACTTCCCGGCCTATCAGGCGGTTGTACCTAGCCAGAGCGTCGGATTGTACGAGCTCAAGCGCAAATCCTATGTGGGGATCCGCATTCACGTACGGTATGGTGGTCGTGATATAAAAACTTTCTTTTTTCATCCCGTTAGAAATTTATCATATTAATATATCGTCAATAAACTCCCGGCTAGTAAAATTTCTAACGGGATTCATGGTCTATTTCTCTACGCCACGGGCCAAAATCTTATTTTTCTCCATGTCGTTCAAAAACTCCATCGCGGCGACTGCGATAGGTATAGCGAGAAGTACGCCCCATACGCCGCCAAGATTAAAACCAATGAGGACAGAGAGTATTATTACCACTGGCGACAGTCCGACGACTTTCTCTATGATGAGCGGGGTAAAGAGGAAAGCCTCGAATTGCTGGATTATGAGATACGCGCCGGTAACCATAAGCGCGTCCGACATGCCGCCGGAAATATACGAGAAAGAAAATGCGGGTATGAGCGCTATGATGATGCCGTAAGGCACAAACTCCGTCAGTCCCGCGATAATCGCGAGGAGCAGGGCGTACTCGATACCCAAAAGCGAGAGCACCAAGTATGTGAGAACGGCAACCACAAAGGCGAGCACGACCTGCCCCTTCATCCAAAGAGCGATTTTACGGCTGGAACGGCGCCAAAGATCCACGGCATACGGCTCGTATTTTAGCGGAATAACTATCCGTAGGAAATTCTCGATACCCCTCTCTTGTATGGAAAGGTAGAAAGAGATTACGACTATGAGCACAAAGTTTAGTATGCCCCCGAACGCTGCAGCTATAACGCTGAAGAATCCGCCGGATAAGTTTGCGATAAACTCTCTGGATATGGCAAGCAGACCGCTCACGGAAAAATCTCCCGCAGACAGCGAACCGACGATGTCCTTTGCGCCCGAAAACGCTTCGTTCTGAAAATAATTAAGCCAAGATAAGTTCGGTATGTAGGAAGAAATGAGACTGGAAAAATTATATATCTCCGTTATGAGAAGGGGCGCAAACAAATAAAATAGGCCCGCGAGGGATAAAAGTGAGGCTGCGTAGATGATGATAATTCCAAAAACCCGGTTGACGCCAATTTTGCGAAAATGCGGCACGGCGGATTCCATAAAAGATGCAATGACTATCGATGTCAGCACCACAAGCACCAATTCGTGCAAAACCCAGAGTAGGAACACGGAGCCTCCTACTAAAACGGCCCGTATCATAGTACCGGTAGAGATTGTGAGAGTGGTTATTTTACCATCGTCCGACATACGCACATCATACCACCCGCTCAGGAATGAAGCAATTTCAAAAAATTTAGTTGATACTTGCTGGTCTCATCAGTATAAGTTTGTCATTCGGCAACAATCTGGCGCTGTCCTTGTGCTTGATATCCTCGTCTCTTTTAAGAACATAATGGCCATCCTCAAATTTTAAAAGCACTCGCGTAAAGCCTTGAGCCTTAGGATCACCGGCTTCGTTTGACTGCGATGTGCGCACCACTATATAAACTTCCGGCCTCGTTTCTCCTTCCATGAGCGCATCAATCTCGCTCTGCTTCCCCAAAGACGAAAGAAAACCTTCGTTCGGCAAATCGAGGTCTTGATATGCGCTATTTCTCTGAAGCACGGAGAGCACTTCATCGATAGCCTTTCCCGATTCCACCGCGGTGCGAAATTCCTCGAGATGGTCTTCGCCGACTACTGTAAATTTTTCCGAACCTAGGGTAACCTTAAAAGTGTCGCCTCCGGCAACTGTACTGTCAGGACTCGTGTCCACCTTTACGTCCATGCCCCCTCCTGTTTGCCCCCTTAAAGAATCAGGCGTGCCTTGCATCATATAATTTTTCCACACATTGCTAGTTAATAATCTCGACAACTCACCTCAACATTATATCGCCTCTTTAGCTCTATGTAAACGAAGGGCCTATACCTTCAAAAGTTTTTTGAATCGAGCTTTTTCCTTAAAAGGCCCAATGAGCGCAAGGTTAAGTTTGCTCTCTTTGAAAATATCTTTCGCTAATTTTTGTACCTGCGCCGCGGTAACTTTGCGTATTTCCTTTGCTTTTTGCGCGGGAGTTTTTATTTTACGTTTTAAAATTTCTTCCCCGCCGTAAAAATTTGCGATATCGTCGCTCGACTCGAGCGAGAGCTTCATGTTGCCGATGAGATATTCTTTTACTTTACTCAACTCTTCTTCGCTTACCCGTTCTTTTTTTAATTTTTTACATTCTATGAGGACGGCGCGGATTACCTCCTCTATCCGCTTGTTATCCACGCCGGCCGAGACCTCTAGAAAACCATGGTCGGTATAGGCATCGTTGTAGGCCCGCACATAATATCCTACCCCCATTTCCTCGCGTAATTTCTGGAAAAGCCGCGAGCTCATGCCGCCGCCCAATATGGCACCGAGGACACTGAGCGCGGGATTCTTACCGCTCTGTAGGTCGTAGGTGCGGAAAGCCGCCACGAAATGCGTTTGGTCCGTCTGTTTCCATTTTATAAGCACTGCCGGTTCTTTTTGCGACTCCTTTACTTTAAGCTTGCCGGTTTTCTTGCCGCGGCTCACGCCGCCAAAGATTTTTTCCGCCGCGGCTAAAACTTTTTTTTCAGTAACATTGCCGGCCACTACAAGAAGCGTGGAATTCGGCATATAGTGCTCCTTCTTGTAGCGTATAAAGTCGTCGCGTTTCATGCGCAGAATATTGCCCTTGTCCCCTGCGACGTTCCATCCCGCCGGCTGATCCCCGTACAGGAGCTTCATAACTAAATCCTGCACATGCCGGTTCGGCATATCCTCATACATATTTATCTCCTCAATAATGACCCCCTTCTCCTTTTCCATCTCGGCTTCGGGAAAAGTCGAGTTCTGATAAATATCGGAAACAATTTCAAAAATCTTATTGAAGTGCCGCGCATCCGCCTTGGCAAAATAACCCGTATACTCCTGCGCGGTAAAGGCGTTGTATTGGCTCCCGAGAGCGTCAAGCTCCTTTGAAATATCTATCGCCTTGGGTCGCTTCACGGTGCCTTTGAAGCACATATGCTCCAGAAAATGCGATATACCGTTCACGTTTTTCGACTCGTATTTGGAACCGGCTTCCACGAGAATCAAAACCGTCACCGTCGGGTTGTCGGACATAGGCACGGTTATGACCCGAAGACCGTTTTTAAAAATTTTTTTTGAGAATTTCATTTAAGATTATTTTTATATTTTTCTAAAAAGATTGGCATCTGGGAATGAAGCGGGGCGGGTAATGTATCCAAAGTAAACCACTTTACTTCGTCCAGTTTGTGCGGTTCGCCGTTTTTAACTTTGGCCGGGTCGACAAGCACTTTAAAATCAAGGGCAACCCAGTGAATTTTTTTACCGTCATGCTCTCTCTCAACATCATCGCGGTAACCCAAAAATTCATAGCTCAGAACGTCAGTGCAATATTCTTCTTTAATTTCTTTCTCTAAAGTATTAATCGCAGTGTCGCCAAATTCTATGCCCCCGCCGCCTACGTCCCAGTTTCCATGTTCATCTCTGCAATTTTTACCCCTTTTACTAAGCAGAACATTTCCTTTTCCATCATGACAAAAAAATACTACTCCGACCGCAACATAGTCAATACCTTTTTGCATTAGCTTATTTTTTCTTTTATATAATCCTGCAAGTTTGAAACTTTTACCCGCTCCTGCTCGCCGCTATCCCGGTCGCGGACGGTCACGGCATGGTCCGAAAGTGTCTCGAAGTCGACTACTATGCAAAAAGGCGTGCCAATTTCGTCCTGACGGCGATAACGTTTGCCGATATTGCCATTGTCGTCCCATGCCACGCGGCCGAATTCCGCCTTCAGCGGAGCAAAAACTTTTACATTGGCATATTCCACGAGTTCCGGCTTGTTTTTGAGAAGCGGCGACACGGCGCAGATAACCGGTGCCATGCTCGGCTTGAATTTTAGATAACTGCGCACTTCCCCGTCCTTTTCGTCTTCGGCATACACAGAAAGCAAAAGCGCCAGAACAGACCGGTCGACACCCATGGATGGCTCTATCACGTGTGGAACTATTTTTTCACTTTTTTCTTCGTCTACATAATCCAGTTTATGGTTTTTTAAATCAAAATCTGTTCTGTAAGCAAGACCGTAAAGCTCTTTTCTGCCAAATGGAAAATCAAACTCGAAGTCGATCGTTCGTTTAGAATAATGGGCCCGGTCTCCGTCCCCCACCTCAAGTTCATGCACCTTGGTCATATCAATACCGATGTCTTCCATCCACTCCAGCATCTCCCCCTTCCAATATTCAAAGTACTTTTCCCAATCTTCTCCGCGAATAAAATACTCTACCTCCATCTGTTCCAATTCCCGCACCCTAAAAATAAAATCGCGCGGCGTTATCTCGTTACGGAAAGCCTTGCCTATCTGCGCGATGCCAAAAGGAAGCTTTGGGTGAAAAGCGTCCACCGTGTTTTTGAAATTCACAAATATGCCCTGAGCCGTTTCCGGGCGCAAATATACCGTGGACGCAGAATCTTCCATTGCGCCGATTTTAGTAGCAAACATCATATTGAATTGCCTCGATTCTCCCAGTTTGCCGCCGCATTCCGGACACTTTGCCGTGTCAGCCAGCTGGTCTGCGCGAAATCTTTTCTTGCACTTATCGCATTCTATAAGCGGGTCCGAAAAACCAGCCACGTGCCCCGAAGCTTCCCAGACCGAGCTCTTCATAAGTATAGCCGCATCGATGCCGTACATATCCCGCCTGTTGTCTACAAATTTCTTCCACCAGCTCTGTTTGATGTTATTTTTTAAAGCCAAACCAAAATGTCCCCAGTCAAAAGTTCCCGCGAGCCCGCCGTAAATTTCCGAACCTTGAAAAATAAATCCGCGCCTTTTGCAAAGTGAGACTATTTTTTCCGTCAGATTATTTTTTTCTTCCTCGTTTTTCATTTTTTTACTGTACGACAGTCCCGCCGGTCGGAGGAAACGCGGGGTCGCTGTCCAGCCGAGCGCTAAGTTCGCCTTTTGTCGTCCTCGTGTTTACATTAGCAAAATCGTCCCGACCGGTCAAAACCGAACCATTGATTATGGCCGGAACCGTGTCTACTTGGGAAAGCGAAGGTTTGAGAGACACCTGAAAAGAAACGGAACGCGACGCGGCCGATATGCCGGTTCCCCGGGCAATACGGCCAATATTCCAGATTATCTCTTTGGTGGCAGAATTGAACGACACATCTTCCCCTGTAGGCGATACCGGACCGACAAAACTCATCCACGCCGGCAAGGAAGAAGAGAGCTTGGCCTGAGAGATACTATTGGCGGTATTGGAAAGCGTCCAGACTATGGTATAAGTCGTTTCGCCTTCGGCTTTAGGCGGTATAGGTCCCGTGTTTTTGAATGCACCTGAAAAATGAAGTGCTTTGGCCGAAAAATTGAGGTCGGAAATTAGGCGCACCACGGCGGAGGCGGAGTTCTTAAGTGCGTTTACTGAGGAATCCTGGGCTGCCTGTCGGCCGAAAATATTCACCTCGATGTTTATGGTCGGATCCGCCAGCATGCCACCGGATGAAGAGAGAAGCGACAAGGGGTCAATCGAAAAATTAACGGAGCCGGAATCTCCCGGACTTATCTCCGCGAGCCCCCCTTTATTACTGCTATCCCAAGTAATCTGGTTTTTGGAAGAATCATAGTGCCCCTGCGTCGAACGGACCCCCGTACGATCCCAAGCATTGCCGGCTATCTTTGCTTCTATCACCACATCGTCAACACCGGAACTTAAGTTGTTAGCATAACGAATTTCCACATTGAGAGTGGTTTTAGAATCCACGGCAAATTCCCTGTCGCCTACGCCATTTATGAAAATAGCTGTTTCGATAAAAGGTTTTTTTATCTCAATGGTATGCCGCGCCGAATTAAAAACCACATCGATGGCTGATTTCTGTGTTTGGTCCTGCGCGCCGCTTCGCACATTGAAAGTTTTTTCTTCGCCGTCAAACACATCGGTCATTTTTCCGTAAATAGAAATACCGTGTTCCGCTCCCGGCGCCAAATCCCCCAAATCCCAGACATTGTCGCCAAAGGAAGGCTCCGGCACTGCCTTGGTAAACTTAAAACCCAGCGGGTAGTCCAAGGTAACAAGAATATTTTCCGCAGGACGGGTAGCATTTAAGCTTGTTTTGATATTTAAAGTAATGTCCTGATTTGGACTGACGGACAGAGGCCCTTCTACGGTGAGATTGATGGGCGTGGAGTTTATATTCACATTATACATTTTTTCTTTTACAAAAATCGCGTTCGAGCCGGCGACCCGGTACTCGATAGAAACCTTTATCGGACGCACACTGCCCTGCTCCCCGAAAAGAACCATTTTAAGGTTTTCATTGCGCACGGCTCCGGCGGGAATCGTACCGAGGGATTCGCGAAGACGCTCGGTATCGTTGGAAAAGTTTTGGGTCGCGCTTTTCGGATACTCCACCAATAAATCTACCAAGTCGAGCGAGGTGGTATTCTTGTTCGCGACGCTGATTACAAGGTCGAGCTCTTCCCCTCCCGCGACAAAGTTGTTGCCGGTAATGGATATCTCAATATTGTCATTGGAAACGGTGTTGCTCCCGGCAAAAAAGACATAGGCAGCATACCCCATGCTTAAAATAAAAAAGGCCACGGAGATAACAAAAACTTTTTTAAACAATGATGTCTTGGTTAAAATTTTATCAGTCAAGCGAACTACAGTTTCATTGTTTTGCCAGGAGTCCGCCACCTTGCCGTGAGACACGGGAGAAAACCCATCCTTGTATTCCACTTTATTGCGATAAGTTTTACTGAAAAGCCGCCTTTTTAGGTCTTCAAGCTTGTGCGGCTTGTTATCATTTTCTCTCTCCATGCGAGAATTGTACCATTTTAAGCTGAATTTAGAAAATCTTTTAACTCGACCCGTGTCTACAGTTGCGACTCTCGAAGCGCCTGATTTATCTGGCGCAGAGCTTCCTTTCGAGCCCCGGATATTTTATATATAAGTTCTTCCTCAAACGGCGATTCTATGATATGGCTGAGTCCACCCCCGCCAATATATCCCAGGTTGTGAAGCGCGCGAAGAACTATTATGACTTCGATATTGCGCAGATTCTCCGCTGTGTCGCATCCCTCGAGCACGTAGAGACCCTTTAGCAGGTCTGCGA
>JALYJR010000051.1 GCA_030775165.1 bacterium
AAGAATGCGGTTAGAAGCACCGGCTTTTGGTTTTCGGTGAGTCTCATTTTTTTATTTGGAGTATTTTTTTCGATGTACCCCGGTATTTTTGACAGTGCGGTAATGTACAGCAAGGACGGAGCTGTGACCTCGGAGCCCGAAGAAAAAAAAGTAAAAAAAACAAAAGTGGCAGCCGTTGCGCCGATTGATAAAGAAACGTACGACCGGAAAATGACAGAACTGGCAAACAACCCTCCGCCTCCACCGCCTCAAACCAAAATCGTGAAAAATCCGGAAACAGGATTGGATGAAACTGTGGTTATTGAACAACCTGTCCCAAAATATCCGTGGCCGGTAAAAGCCGCCTATCCCAATGCTGGCGCGCTCTTGCCGTTCAACCGCATAATTGCCTACTATGGCAATCTATACTCCACGAAAATGGGCGCTCTGGGGCAATATCCGGAAGAAGAAATGATTCGGCGGCTTATGGCGGAGGTGAAGAAATGGGAGACGGCGGATCCGGAGACTCCGGTAGTGCCCGCGCTTCATTACATAGCGGTCGTCGCGCAGGCGAGCGAAGGCAAAGATGGCAAGTATCGGGCGCGTATGCCATCCTCGGAAATCGACAAGGTTATCGCTATGGCCGAAAAAATAAACGCCATAGTGTTTTTGGATATTCAAGTCGGGTTTTCGACCGTAGAAGCCGAGGTTCCGCTTCTCGAAAAATATTTGAAGATGCCAAACGTGCATTTGGGTCTCGATCCGGAGTTTTCCATGAAGTCCGATATACGTCCGGGTAAAATTGTCGGTACTATGGATGCGACTGATGTTAATTTTGCCGCAAACTATCTGGCGAAGCTCGTAAAAGAAAATAATCTCACGCCGAAGGTATTGGTCATACACCGATATACTCAAAAAATGGTTACCAATTATCAAAACATGAAGCCTTTGCCCGAAGTTCAGATAGTGATGCACATGGATGGTTGGGGAGGGCAGGCCAAGAAAATAGGTACATATAAACATTTTATTTATCCCGAACCGGTGCAGTTTGCGGGCTTCAAAATCTTTTACAAAAACGACATCTTCGACCCCGGCACCACGCTTTTTGAGCCCGCACAGCTCCTGAAACTTAACCCTCGGCCGATATATATACAGTATCAGTAGAGGTGGTATAATAACTTTATGCCAAACCAGGAACAGATGGGCTTGCCTTTTGGTAAGAAAGGTCTCACTCCATTGGAGGAGCTTGTGCGAAGATATAAAGATAATCCGCTCTCTCTTTCTGCCGATGAACATAAATTAATCGAGGCAATAACTGAGCAGGAGAGTGAAAGGGTACCGTGGCGAAATAATGAACGAAAATAAAGAACAAAAAGCGTGGCGGGATGTGAGATATAGCCGGAAATTTTTAAACGCATTCCGCGGCATGTATATCATAGGCAAGACGACCCGGCATATTTCCATTCATCTGCTGTCCGCGTTTTTGGTGGTGGTTTTGGGATTTTATTTTCATGTTTCCGCCACCGAATGGATGATGCTTGTGTTTGCTATCGGGTTTGTGTTTATGTCCGAGGCCTTTAACACCTCAATCGAAATAGACATCGACCTGACTTCACCCGAATACCACCCTTATGCGCGGGATACCAAGGATGTCGCCGCCGCGGCCGTCCTTCTTTCCGTTTTTACCGCGACCGCGGTTGGGCTCATCATTTTTCTGCCGCCTATTATTGCAAAGATTTTTTAACTTGATATGATTTAACTTATGAATACAAACGCAAAAATTTTCCTGAGTATCATCTTACTTCTGGTCGCGGGCGTGGTTTTGACCGTTGTCCTGGGCGTGGGGCCGGGACGAGTAGGCGAGCAGGGTCCGGGCAAGCACGACGGCTTGGCTTCCTGTATCAAAGACAGCGGAGCGGTTTTCTATGGAGCCTGGTGGTGTTCGCATTGCCGAGACCAGAAAAAACTATTCGGCGCTTCCGAAAAACTTTTACCTTATGTTGAATGTTCCACTCCGGATGGCAAGGGCAGTACCGCCGTGTGCAGAGAAAAAGATATAGGGACATATCCGACTTGGGAATTCGCGGACGGTTCGCGCATTGAAAAAGTCGCATCGCTCGAAACATTGGCGGAAAGAACCTCCTGCGCACTCGATGAGTCCGCCTACATGGTCCCTGCCCCGGTTCCCGTTCCGGCTGAATAAAATATATGAACCCTCAATCCGTACATTATATAAATATGTTGTTGGGGGCAGGCGCAATCGTTATGCAGATTTTTACGCTCTTTACTCTAGGCATGTTTTTATTTTACAGGAAAGAAAGCAAGTACCTAGCCTTTATCAAGAGCCACTTTATTGAAATAGGGTTTCTAATCTCCGGGGCTACGTTTTTTGTTTCCGCGTTTTATTCTGAAATTTTACATTACATTCCTTGCAAGCATTGCTGGATACAGCGGATATTTATTTTGCCGCAAGCTTTCCTTTTTGGGGTAGCCTGGTGGCGTAAGGATAGGAATGTCTTATGGTATGCTTGGCCGCTGCTTGCTGTGGGCTTTATGGACGCGATTTACCTTGTGTACATTTATTATTTCAACCCTAGTGTTCCCTGCGATGCATCGGGCATTTCCTGTGTTCAGCAATTAGTCAGCGAATTCGGAGGGTATATCAGCATACCAACCCTTTCCATCTCTGGATTTGCCGCCCTATTGACCCTGCTCGCCGTGGCTTATTTTTACAAAAAAGGAGAATAGTTAGTATTATAAATTAACACAAAAAATTTTTATGGGTAAGGGAAACAACGCGTACCGCAAAGACGTAAAAAAGCCTAAAAAGGCAAAAAAAGAAAAGAAGAAATAGTAGAAAAAATCTCGGGCCAAAAGCCCGAGATTTTTATTTATAAACAGACAAAGATATGCTACAATCTGACCATGAAAGATAAGAACATTCAGATACTGGTGGTGGACCTGGGCTCCCAATATACGGAAATAATCAGGCGCAGTTTGCGCTATTTAGGTTTTCGCTCAATCATTCTGCCGCCCGAAAATTCTCTGGAGTGGGCGAAAGACAATAAACCAAAGGCCATCATCCTCTCGGGTGGCACGATAAATATTTCCGATGCCGATGCGCCAGAAATACCGGAAGGCATAATAAGTCTCGGTGTGCCGATTCTGGGTATTTGCCTCGGCATGCAGTGGCTGGCCTACCTCCACGATAAAAATTCGATTCAGGCCGTCCAAGAAGGAAAATCTTACGGGCCGGTAGAAGTATCTTTCAATAAAGATAAGCAAAGTAAACTTTTTGAAAAACTAGCGGGTAAAATCAATGCGTGGTCTTCCCATGGCGACTCCGTCAAAAACGCTCCGGCAGGTTTTAGTGTTATTGCTACGTCCAAAAATGGCGCGGTGATAGAAGCCATGGAATGTGTCGATAAAAAACTTTGGGGGGTACAGTTTCATCCCGAGGTAGAGCAGACCGAGGATGAAAATATTATTTTAAACAATTTTGTAAGCGTACTTAGCGGCTGTGCTCCGGACTATGATAAAAAAGACGTTATCAATGAAATCCGCGAGAATACCAAAAAAGTTCTGGGTAACGGCACGGCCATTATCGGAGTTTCCGGTGGAGTGGACTCCACGACTCTTGCGGCAATACTTGCCCCCGCCCTGGGCGATAAGTTAAAAGCTTTTATGATAGATACCGGCGGCATGCGTAAAGATGAAATTGCGCACGTGCAAGCGATTGCCGAAAAAGCGGGAATAAATTTGGAAATAATTGATACATACAAGAATAAATTTGTTGAAAGCATAGGCCAGACCATAGATGCCGAAGAAAAACGCGCGCAATTTCGCAAAGTTTACGGAGAAGTTTTTAAGGAAGTTGCGAAAAATTATGGCGCGACCCATATGCTGCAGGGGACCCTCGCTACGGACCTGATAGAGTCCGGGAGCGCCGGAAAGTCAGCGCTCATAAAAACACACCACAACGTAGACCTCGACCTAGGACTCGTGGAAATAATGCCCTTGTCGGATTTTTTCAAGTTTGAAATCCGAGAGCTGGCGCACGAATTCGGACTGGATGAATTGCTGGCAAATAGACAGCCTTTCCCGGGGCCGGGGCTTTATCTCCGAGTCGTGGGTGTGCCGGTCACAGAGGAGCTTTTGGAAATAGTGCGCGAGGCTGACCACGAAGTGATGGAAATACTTAAAAAGCACAATGTCTATGACAAAATTGCGCAGACTATCGTAGCCCTCCTCGGGGTTAACACTGTCGGCGTAAAAGGAGATGGCCGCGTATACGGGTATTCTATCGTAGTGCGGACCGTAGAGACGGTAGATTTTATGACGGTCAAAGGATTTTACCTTGAACCAAAAATTTGCGAAGAAATAATTAGCGCCCTTATCAAGCATCCTAAAATCGTTCGTGTATTTTTCGACTGGACGACCAAACCGCCGGCGACTACCGAGTTTGAATAAATTGGTACAATTAACATATTAGTAGTAACCTCATTAATTTATGTCACTATATTGGACCAAAAAAGTTGAGGCAGATAAAGTTATTTATACAGCAAGCAATAAAAGTAAGAGATATTCACAAGCGTGTGCATTTATGGGTATTATTTTATTAATAGGATTATCTCTACACGTATATAAGGGGTATTTACCACAATTAGCTGATCACCCATATGTTTTTCTATTTTCAGGAGCATTGGGATTTTTGCTTGTGGGCGTAGCCGTATTTCCTACTGCCTTACTA